>NZ_JBIWOW010000015.1:0-237857 GCF_044767945.1 Kitasatospora sp. NPDC101183
CACCGGCGCGCAGGCCTTGCTGTCCGACGGCAGGGGCAACACCGCCCAGTGGTGGGTCGTCTGGTTGATCACCCCCCCCCCCGCGCGCCGGCCCGCCCCCGCCGGTCCGGCGCGCACCACCCTCTCCGCGTCACCCTGATCCCCGCCGCGAAGCGGCTCCCCGGCGGCGGGCCCGGAGGCCTGGTCGCAGAACCCGCCGAAAGAGGCGAACCCGCCGATGCGGTGGGAAAGTTCGGATTGCCGCGCATATCGCTTCGTGCACTTCCCTCTCCGAATCGGCTGCCGCTACAGTCGTCGCGCGACCAACGGGCCGCACTCGACACGATAGGTAACCACCATGCGCAACAAGGTAGTTGGATTATTCGTCGTCGCCGCGGCGGCCGTCGGGGCCCTGCTCCCCACCACCGCCTCGGCGGCGACCCTCGACCCGCCCGAGCGCCACTACGGTTCGCTCGGCTCTCTCGGGACATCCCAGTGCATGGTCGTCCTGGCCAACGGCTCCAACGGGAACCACCCGACGCTCTACGACTGCCTCCCGTTCGCCGACCAGAAGTGGTACTACCCCGCTCCGGGCAGCACCGGCCCGATCACCAACTCGTACTCCGGCGACTTCCTGACCGCCCAGGGCTCCACGCCCGGCACGCCCGCGTTCATGTACCAGTACACCGGCGCTACGGACCAGCAGTGGGCGGCCATCCAGATCGCCCCCGGCGTCATCCGCTTCCGGAACGCCCACAGCGGCCTCTGCCTGACCCTCCAGCGCTCCGCCGGCGCACAGGCCATGGCCTACGTCTGCGCGGACCTCTCGGACCAGGAGTGGGCGGCCGTGTAGGACCCGCCTCCACCGTCCGCGACCTCGGCCCGAGGTGACGCCAGGAGACGCCCGCGCGGGACTGACGGCACCCGTCCGGCGCCCCGGACGTAGCGGGGGCGAATCCGGCCGTGCGGGCGGAAGTTCGGACTGCCAACGGACCACCTCACGATTCAGGGGGAACCATCGTGCGCAAGCAGGTAGTTGGGGCATTCGCCATCGCCGTGGCGGCCACGGGGATGATGCTCCCCGCACCCGCCTCGGCGACGACCGGCTCGGTGGCCGGCGAGCGCGGCTACGGCCAGATCAGGGCCACCGGTCTTGGCTACGACGACTGCATGGTCGTCGTGGCGAGCGGCGCCAACGGGAACCACCCGACACTGTTCGACTGCTACCAGTACGACGATCAGATGTGGTATTACCCCACTCCTGGCAACATCGGCCCGATCGTCAACAAGTACTCGGGCCAGTACCTGACCGCCCAAGGGCTGACACCTTCCCCGGCGTTCATGTACCAGAACACCGGGCAGCCCGACCAACAGTGGTCGGCCGAGTCCGCCGATTCGGTCAACGGCCTCATCGTCCGGTTCCGGAACATCAACAGCGGTCTCTGCCTGGTCATCCAGCAGAGCGCGGGCGCCCAGGCCATGCAGTACGACTGCCACAACTACGCCGACCAGAAGTGGTACCTCCCGTAGATCCGGCCGGCCGCGCGCCGGACCGGCCCATCCGGTCCGGCGCGCACTAGCCTCTCCCGTGTCGCCCCACCCCCGGAGAGAGGCCCCCATGCCGCGCCCCACCCTCCTCCTCGTCGCCGCCCCCACGGCCTCCGCCGCCGAGGGCTGGCACGAGATCGAGGGCTACACCAGCTACCAGGCCTGCCAGGACGCGGGCGCCTCCCTGCAACGGAACGACCCCACCGTCGACCAGTGGTACTGCGCCACCTATCCGGACACCCACTCGTGGTACGACCTCGAGTACCACACCACCTCCTGACCCCGGAGCGAACGCGATGCCACTCCAGGGCGAGTACGCACCCAGCCCCGCCCAATGGATCCGCGACCAGGTCGCGCTGTACGAGAGCTCCGGCGGCACCCAGGGCACCACACTCTGGGACACGGGCCTGCCGGTCGTCATCGTCACCATGCGCGGCGCCCGCAGCGGCCACCTCCACAAGATCCCGCTGATGCGCGTCGAACACGACGGCCGCTACGCCGCCGTGGCCTCCAAGGGCGGGCACCCCCGCCACCCCGACTGGTACGTCAACATCAAGGCCAACCCCCAGGTCGACCTCCAGGACGGCCCCACCGTCCGCAGCATGACCGCCCGCGAACTCACCGGCACCGAAAAGACCGAGTGGTGGCACCGCGCCATCGCCGCCTACCCTCCCTACGCCGAGTACCAGGCGAAGACCACCCGCATCATCCCCGTCCTCCTCCTCGAACCCGATCCGCCGCCGAACCGAACCTGACCCCCGCACCCGATGCCGCCACAGCATCGGTGTACAACTCGGTGGTCAAGTCGGCTCCATCGATCCCCAGTTCAGCCAGCAGCCCCCGGACCACCGCCAAGGCCGGCCCCAGCTCGGCCTCCGACGCCGCCGCCGTCTCAACCTCAAGGAACGTGGCACCGCCCAGCTCGGGCAGCTCCACGAGCGTGGCCAACAGCTGACGGCCGTCGCGCTCGAACGCGAAGTTGCGGCACCGCTTCTCGAACACGAGGCACGGAACGAACCCCAGCCCGCGCACGATCTCGTGCACCGCCTCGGCATCCTCGACCCGGGTCTCCGCCTCCGGCTTTGATCCCGATGCCTCATCAACCCGCGCACACTTGTACGTGAGAAGCGTTCGCGTACCAGCCGCTCCGCGCACCGTACGCACCCGCAGCTCTCGATCCGCCCCCATCAGCCCGGCGTCCGGCGCGTCGTAGTACGTGTCCCGATAGACCTCGGCGCACCCCGGCCCGAACCGTGCCTCCAACTGCCGGAGCACGCCCTTCACATCCCGCACGACCGCCTTGAGTTCCGCCTCGATCGCCATCCCTGATCCCTTCACGCTGGTCCTGCACAGCCTCGGGTCGCAATTCTTCACCGATCCGTGTGAGCCGCAGGGCAACCAGGGAAGGGAAGAACCATGGGATTCGGCCTGGTTGTGCGATTCGTCGCCCACGACGCGGCGGCCGCGAGCGCGTTCGACGCGCTCGCGGAGGAAGCGCTGGAGGGCATCCGGGCCGAGGAGCCAGGCACCCTCGTCTACGTCAACCACGCCGTACCGAACGAGCCTCACGTTCGGGTCTTCTACGAGCTGTACCGAGACCGCGGAGCGTTCGAGGAGCACGAACGCCAGCCCCACGTGCGCCGGTTCCTGGCCGAGCGGGGGCAGTACCTGGAATCGGTCGAGGTCACCTTCCTCGACGAGATCGCGGGCACGCACACTACGCTCCACAAAGGGCGTTGAGGCTCCGCGCCGTGCCCCACCCGTGAGTGGGGCACGGCGCTTCGGCTGCCTCCAGCCGCTCGAACCACACCACCTTGCCGCCACCGACCGGGTGCCACCCCCACGCGTGCGTCAGGGAGTCCACCAGCAGCAACCCGCGCCCGCCGGTCGATTCCTCGTCCCGCTCCCGGGTCGGGAGGTCCGCTCGCCGATCGGCGACCTCCACCCGTACGCGCCCGGCCAGGCGCCGGACGGTCACGGTGCAGCGCTCCCCCGTGTGCAGCAGCGCGTTGGCGATCAGCTCGCTCGTGCACAACTCCACCTCCTGCCATGTCTCGCCGGCCAGTGGAACGCCCCACTCCTCCAGGATCGCCACCACCAGGCGACGGGCCGCCGGGACGGCGTCCGCCCCGGGTGTCGCGTCCTGTTCCAGGGGCACCGGGAACCGGGCGGTTCTGAGCGGGCTGACGATCATCGGGGCTCCAGCCGGTCGTGCGTCGAAGGATGTCAGGCGGTCGGCGCCGTGCCGTATCGTGCGGTTCCCCACCACCGTCCGAATGGCTGACAGCAAGTCAACGCGGGTACACAGCCCGGGAGAATCGGTCAAGCCGGTCGAGCTGGTCAAGGCGTTGAACCGGTTGAACAAGGGACGGATCGATGACGCACCGACCGCGCACACCGAACTCCGAACTCGCCTCGCTCATGCACCAGGCCCGGTGGGGCAACGACCAGGTCGCCCGCGCGGTCAACCGTGTCGGCGCCGAGGCCGGGCTGCGACTCACGTACGACAAGTCGGCCGTCTCGCACTGGCTCTCCGGCACCCGCCCGCGGACCGAGGTGCGGGAGGTGGTCCGGGAGGCGTTCGCCCGCAGGCTCGGGCGGCCGGTGACGCCCGGCGAGACCGGCTTCGAGTCGGAGGCCGACTCCCGGGCCGACCGGGGCGTCCTCGCCGACCTCATGTCCATCGGCAAGGCCGACATGGACCCGTCCCGCCGTAGCGTGCTGACAGCCGGGCTCTACTCACTCGCACTCACGATCCCGGTGTTCGACGACACCCCCGACCGGGCCGCGCACGCCGCAGCGGGCCGGACCGTACGCGTCGGCGCAGGTGAGGTCCAGACCGTCCGGACCATGACGGACCGGATCGCCGGAATCCTCGACGAACTCGGCGCCGCCCACGCCCGTCCGATGGCGGCGGCGTTCCTGGTCAACTCCGTCGGGCCGTGGCTCCAGGCCTCCGGCTCCGCGAAGGTGAAGGCCGAGCTGCTGGCGGCGTCGGCCGACCTCACCTACCTGACCGGCTGGATGGCGATGTACGAGACCGCCCACGGCCTCGGCCAGAAGTACTACATCCAGGCCCTCAAGCTCGCGCGCGAGGCCCAGGACCACGTGACGTACTGCCGCACCCTGCGCGGCATGGCCCTCCAGGCATCCAACCTGGGCTACGGCCCCAAGGCCCTGGAGCTGGCCGACTCCGCCGCCGAGGCCGCACCCGCCTCCGGACCACGCCTGCGGGCCTTCCTCACCGGCCAGCAGGCGCACGGCGCCGCCATGGTGAAGGACCGGCGGCAGGCCTTCACCCGCCTCGCTGAGACCGAGACGGCCCTGTCCCGGGCCGAGGGCCGCAACGACGCGGTCGGCGGGTACGACCAGACCGCGTACCACTTCCACGTCTCCCACGTGCTCTACGAGCTGGGCGACCTCCCGGGCGCGATCAAGGAACTCCAGCTCTCCAACCGCACCCGCCCCACCAACGAGAAGCAGGGCCGCGTCCACGGCAACGGCCTGCTGGCCCGCCGCCAGATGGAGCACGGCCACGTCGAAGCGGCCTGCGTCACCTGGGACGTCTTCCTCGACGACTACCTCACCATCAGCTCCGTACGGGGCGACGAACACTTCCAGGCCCTCGACCGCTCCCTCCCCGCCCACGCCTCCAGCCGCACCGTTCGCCAACTCCAGCAACGAGCCCGCGAGGTCGCCCACCGGAAGGCGGCATGATGGACCGCCGCGGATTCGTGGCCGCTTCCGGCATGGGCGTGCTCGCGGCGCTCGGGCTGCCCGATCCGGACGTCGTTCTTCGACGGGCGCGGGGTGGTCGAGTAGGGCGGGGCGAGGTCGCGGCTGTGCGGCGGGTGACGAAGTCGCTCGGCGATGTCGCGGCGGAGCACGGCGGCGGGCAGGCCCGGCGCCTTGCCGTCCGCTTCCTCGACGATCGGGTCGCTCCTTGGCTGAGCGACGTCCGCAGCACAGCCGTGGCGTGCGAACTGTTCACAGCGGCTTCCCAGTTGAGCCACCTCGTAGGCTGGATGGAGCAGGACGAAGGCGATCACGAGGCCGCCGGGCTGCACTACGCCCACTCCTTCCACCTGGCCGCCGAGGCAGGAGACGCCGAGTCGGCCGCCACCGCGCGCTGCGTGGGCTGACCGTCCGGGCGATCGACCGCGGGGACGGGCGCGCGGCGATCCGGCTCGCGAAGCAGTGCGTCGACCGGGCCGAGCGCCTCGACGATCCGCGGGCTCTGGCCTACTACCAGGCCACACTTGCCAACGCCGCAGCTCTCGACGGCGACCGTCGCACTGCCACACGTGCCCTCACCGCTTCCCGGACCGCGATCGAGCGTGCCACCAGCACCCCCGGCGAGTCCTGGGCCTCGCACTACAGCGCCGGCCGGTGGGCCCACGAATCCGGCATGGTCCTCGCCCGGCTCGGCGACTTCACCGGCGCGCGGGAGCACCTCCACCGCGCGCTTGACGGTCACGGCCTCGATCGGCGGCGGACCCGTGCGATCGTGCTCGCCGACCTCGGCGCCGTACGCCTGCGCCAAGGTGACGTCAGCGGTGCTCTTGCCGCGTGGCACGACTTCCTGGGTTGCGCGGACGGCATCCGCTCGGCCAGAGTCCACAGGGCAATCGGCGACATGAGAGCTGACCTTCGCTCTCACCGTGGCGTCTCCGGCGTCGCGGAGCTGGACGAGCGGGCCGCAGGCTTGGAGTGAAGCGTGACGGATGAGCAGGAGCAGTGGCGGCGGGTTCGCGGGTACCTCAACGAGAATCGGTACGCGCTGACGCAGCAACTGCTGGGGGCGGACGGCGAGTTGCCGCTGCTCACCCGGCCGCATTGGGTGCCGGTGCAGCCTGTTCCGTTGGAGCGTGTGCGGTTGCGGTGGGAGGCCGATGCGCCTGCCGCTGCGATCGATGGGCGTGACGGGGTGGGGTCTGGGCTCTACTCAGACGCGGTAAGGAACTTGGCGAGGCCGAGGCTGTTCGAGAACCGGGTCTGTTATCGGTTGCTGGAGGTTGCCGAGGGTGAGCCGTCGTTGACCTTCGGGCGGGGGCGGTACTTCGATGTCATCGACATCTGTGAGGCGGTGGCGCACGAGTACGCTGCCGCTGTTCTGGCGGGAAAGCCGGGAGATACGCCCTTCCGAGACGCGATTGCCGATCCGACGGATCTGGCGCGCCGGCCCGTCATGGCGGCCGTCACCACGTTGACCATCCGGCACGACCGCCGTACCGGCGAGGCCGAGTTCCTCCTGCACTGGCGGGACCCCGCGAAGGTCGCGACCGGTGGCGGCCTCTACCAGGTGATGCCGTGCGGGATGTTCCAGCCCTCGCACGACGCGCCCTGGAACGAGGGGAACGACTTCGATCTCTGGCGTGCGATCCTCCGGGAACTGAACGAGGAGCTTCTCGGCGGGAGTGAGGATTACGGGAGCGGCAACTCGCCGATCGATTATGCGGATTGGCCGCTCAACGAGGAACTTTCGGAAGCGCGTGAGGACGGCAGGCTGCGCCTCTTCTGGCTCGGCCTCGGCATGGACCCCCTGACCTACGTCACCGACCTCCTCACCGTCGCCGTCTTCGACGCCGACCTCTTCGACGCGACGTTCCGACTCCTCGTCACCACCAACGACGAGGGCCACCGCGTCGCCCTCGACGACGCCACCGGCCGCTCCGCCGGCATTCCCTTCACCGCCGCGCACGTGGACCGGTTCACCACCGCCGAGCCGATGCAGCCCGCCGGGGCGGCGCTGCTGCGGCTCGCGTGGCAGCACCGGGACACGTTGCTGCCTCCGGAGAGCAAATAGCTTGACCATCACACTGGTGGAAGTGTTGGAGGATCTTCATCAGAACGATCACCAACTCACCATCATGGGGGAACAGATGAGCGAGCTGACCGGCAAGGTCGCCCTCGTCACCGGCGGCAGCCGAGGCATCGGTGCCGCCGTCGCCAAGCGCCTGGCCGCCGCCGGAGCTGCTGTGGCGCTGACGTACGTGCAGGCCGAGGAGCAGGCGCGGAACATCGCCAAGGAGATCGAGGCGGACGGCGGAAAGGTCCTGGTCATCAAGGCCGATCTCACGGAGGCGACTGCCGCCAAGGACGTGGTGGAGCAGACCGTACGGGAGTTGGGCCGCCTCGACATCCTGGTCAACAACGCGAGCTTCCTCGCCTACGGCCCGATCGAGGAGGTCACCCCCGAGGACCTGGACCGCGTCCTGGCCGTCGACGTGAAGTCCGTCTTCCTCGCCGCCCAGGCCGCCTCCCCCCACCTCACCGAGGGCGGCCGGATCATCAACATCGGCTCCTGCTTCAACGGCCGCGTCCCCGGCTCCAACTTCGTCCTCCAGGCCACGGCCAAGACCGCACTGATCGGCCTGACCAAGGCCCTGGCACGGGAGTTGGGCCCGCGCGGGATCAACGTCACCACCGTTGACCCGGGCCCGATCGACACCGACATGAACCCGGCGGACGGCGACAGCGGCGACTTCCAGCGCGGCCTCACCGCCCTCGGGCGGTTCGGGGAGGCGGAGGACATCGCCGCCGCCGTGGAGTTCCTGGCGGGCCCGGGCGGGCGGTACGTGACGGGCACCAGCCTGGCCGTCGACGGCGGCTACACCGCGTAGGACCCCATCAGGGCCGCTGCTCGAAGACCACCTCCGGTTCGGCCGGCGAGGGGCCGTCGAGCAGCGGCTGCGGCACGCCCTTCAGTTGCTCGT
This sequence comes from Kitasatospora sp. NPDC101183, assembly GCF_044767945.1. Lineage (NCBI taxonomy): Bacteria > Bacillati > Actinomycetota > Actinomycetes > Kitasatosporales > Streptomycetaceae > Kitasatospora > Kitasatospora sp. NPDC101183. The sequence goes on from NZ_JBIWOW010000015.1 coordinate 8,244, forward strand.
CGAAGAACGCCGCGACGTACTCCCGCGTGAGCTGTTCGGCGCGCAGCGACGGGATCGTGCCGTCCACGCCGGGGATGCCCGCCGCGTCGGCGAGGGCGGGGACGTCGGTGAAGCTGACGTGGTTGGTGCCGGTGACGGTCAGCCAGCGCTTCCAGCCGTCGAGGGCCGCCCAGTTGGCGGCCCAGCTCGGCTCGTCGCCGGTGGCGGCGTGGTTGGCCGGGTTGCCGAGGAGCAGCACGGGGCGGTGGCCGAGGCCGTCGGCCGGGACGGGCAGGAAGAACCTGCCGTCCAGGTCGGCGGCGGCCCGTACGCGCTGGTCGGCGGCCATGGTGGCGACGGCCGCGTTGCCGCCGAGGGAGTGCCCGGCTGTGCCGATCCGGGCCCGGTCGATCAACTCGGCGTGTTTCCAGGCGGGGTGGCGTCCGGCGAGCTGGTCCAGGACGAAGGAGAGGTCCTGGGCCCGGCTGCGCACGTTGTCGGCGTCCTTCACCTGCGGCTGGGAGCAGAGTGCGCAGCCGAGCGTCCGCCCGTCGGGGAAGGTGGTGCCGGAGTCCTCGTAGGTGTGGTTGACGAGCGCGACCACGTAACCGCGGCCGGCCAGGTCGACGGCGAGGCCGGTGAGGGTCTGGCGCGGCAGCTGGAAGCCGGGCGAGAGCAGGACCAGCGGGTATCTGCCGTGTTCCGGGCGGGCCCCGGCGTTGGCATGGGTGCGGGCACCGGCGAGTGAGCTGACCGGGAAGGGGGTGCCGATGCCCTCCATGGCCAGGAAGTCCGTCGCCTCCTCGGTGGTCATGAAGGGCGCGGCCTCACCGGTCCCGGGCCGGGCGGGGTAGTACATCGACACCATCAGCTGCCGTGGCCCGGCGCTCGGCACCCACGGGTCCGGGCGGTCGCGGTCGACGAGGTGCAGCGTGTCGACGCCGACGGCGTGGGGCCCGCTCGGGCGGGGCAGTTCCAGGGAGGAGGCGGCCGACGCGGCGGCCGTTCCGGCGGCGGCGATCGGCAGCGGCAGGGCGGCCCCGAGGGCGATGGCGACGGCAACGGCCGTACGGCGCAGGCGAGTCATGGCCTCGACGGTAGGCCCGGCCGCCCCGCGCGGCCTCACCCCGGCGGCGGAGGCGACCCCCGAGATCCAAGGGGCCCGCCGGCCCGGGAACCCCTAGGGCGTGTCTTTCGGATCACGCCAGGCGGACGCCGCCGGGGCACGCACCTCGCCGGCTTCTCGTCAGTCGCCGATGCTCCGCATGGACTCCCTCCTCGGCGCCGCCGATGCACGCACCCCAACGACGCCCGCTGATCCGACGTGATCCGAAAGACACGCCCTAGTCCGAAAGCCCGTCCAGCAGCGCGAGCGCCTCCTCCACCGATCCGGCCGGGTCGGGGATCGGGTAGAGCACGCCGCGGATCGTCCGGGAGGCGTCGAGCACGAGGGTGAGCCGCTTGAGCCGGTCCACGCCGGCCGCGCGGAAGGTGGGCAGCCGCAGGGTGGCGGCGAGGCCGAGCGCGGCGTCCGACAGCAGCGGGAAGGGCAGCCGGGCGTGCTCGGCGAAGGCGGCGAGCTGGTCGGGCCGCTGGGTGCTGACCCCGTACACGGCGGCGGAGCGGGCGGCGAACTCGCCCATGCGGTCGCGGTAGGTGCAGGACTCCAGGGTGCAGCCGGCCGCGCCGGGGATGTCGCCCCAGCCGGGCGGGTTGCCGTTGCCGCCGGGGCCGCCGGGGGCGAAGGCGCCGGGGTAGCAGTAGAGGACGGTCCAGGCGTGCTCGGCGGAGACGGGGTCGACGGCCGTGCCGTCGACGGCGACGAGGTCGAGGGCGGGTAGCCGCCGCCCGACCAGCCCCAGCACCCGCCGCGTCTCGGCGGAGTCGGCGGCGCTGGTGGCGGTCAGGGTGCCGTCGCCCAGGAGGTGGCGCCCGCCCCAGTCCTGGAGCGCGACGAGGACGGGCAGCAGCCCGCGGCCGCGCTCGGTCAGGTGGTACTCGTAGCGCGGCGGGTGCGGGTGGTAGAGCCGCTTCTCCAGGACCTCGTCCGCGACCAGGCCCTTCAGTCGTTCGGCGAGGACCTTGCGGCTGATGCCGAGGCCGTTCTGCAGGGCGTCGAAGTGGTGGGTGCCCCCTGCCACGTCCCGCAACAACAGCAGGGTCCAGGTGTCGCCGACCACGCTCAGGGCCTGCGAGATCGCGCAGTCGGGGTCGCCCGCTTCCGTGTGCCGCATGGTCACCCATTATAGTGAGTTCCCAAAAGGAACTCACTACCAGCGACGGGCGGGGCGTGCATGGCGACGGCAATGGAACAGGAAGAACGGACGCACACGAAGGACACCGGCGTCTTCTGGCGCTACTGGGCGGCCTCCACGGTCACCCGCCTCGGCGACCAAGTGACGGCGGTGGCGCTGCCCCTGGTCGCCGTCGTCACCCTGCACGCCTCCGCGATCGAGGTCGGCCTGATCACCGCCGCCGCCTACGTCGCCTGGCTGGTGCTCGGCCTGCCCGCCGGCGTCCTCGTCCAGCGGCTGCCGCTGCGCGCCACGCAGGTCGCGATGGACCTCCTCCGCGCCGCCGCCATCGCCTCCGTCCCCCTCGCCTCCGCGTTCGGGGTGCTGAGCCTGCCCCAACTCGTCGTCGTGGCCCTGGTGGTGGGCTTCGCGAGCGTCCTGTTCGACGTCGGCAACATGAGCTTCCTGCCCTCGATCGTCCCCAAGGAGCAGCTCACCGCCCGCAACAGCCTGATGTCCGGCAGCGTCGCCGCGACCGAGACGGCCGGGCCCTCCCTCGGCGGCGTCCTCGTCCAACTCGTGGGCGGCGCGGGCGCGATGCTGCTGGACGCCGTCAGCTACCTCGCCTCCGCCGCACTCCTCAACAGCCTGCCGCGCGGACGGCGCGAGGAGCCCTCCGCCGACCGCCCCCGGATGCGCGAACAGGTGCGCGAGGGCTGGCGGTTCGTGGTCGAGCACCCGGTGATCAGGCCCTGCGTGGCCGACGCCACCGCCATCAACTTCGTCTGCGGCGGGCTGATGACGCTCACCCCGGTGTTCCTGGTCCGCACCCTCGACGCCCCGGCCGTCGCCGTCGGCGCGCTGATGGCCACCGGCGGCCTCGGCAGCGTGATCGGCGCCGCCCTCACCCCGCGCGTGGTCGCGCGGTACGGCAGCGCCCGGGCGCTGCTCGGGGCGACGGTCGTCGCCACCGCGTTCCTGCTGGTCCTGCCCCTGGCGGGCTCCGGCTGGGCGACGCTGCTCTTCGCCCTCGGCAACGCCGGCTTCTCCGGCGGCGTGGTCGTCACCGCCATCATCACCCGCACCCACCGGATGACCCACACCCCGCCGGAGCTGCTCTCCCGGGTGGTCGCCACCGTACGGTTCGTCTCCTGGGGCGCCATCCCGGTCGGCGCCGTCGCCGCCGGGGCGGCCGCCGAGGCCCTGGGGACGCGGACGGCGCTGCTGGTGGTCGCGCTGGTGGGGATCGCCAGCCCGGCCGTCCTCTTCACCAGCTCGATCCGGCGGCTGCGCGACCTGGCCTGATCAGCCACGACCGGTTACGAGGCCCAGGCGGAGCCCTGGATCGTCTCCACGAAGTCCCCCCGCACGAACCCGGGGACGAAGTGCGCGAGCACGTCCGCCTTGACGTTGCCGAACGTGGTCTGCGGCCGGCCCTCGATCCCGGCGGTGAACGCGGCGAGGATCCGGTTCTTGAAGTCCGGCCGCGGGTGGGCCGCGACCACGGCGGCGCGCTGCTCCTCGGTGATCGCGTCGTAGCCGATGCCCAGCACGTCCAGTTCCACCCCCCGGGTGACGAGGGCGATCTCCGGCGCCATGTGCAGCGGGATCTCGGGGGTCGTGTGCAGGGCGATCGCCGTCCAGACCCGCTCGGCGGGCTCCCCGCCGAGGCCGTGCGACTCCAGGAAGCGGCGGGCCTCGTCGGCGCCGTCGACCTCGAAGCGCTGGTCCGTACGGGCGTAGCGCTCGGTGAGGCCGAGGTCGTGGAACATCGCGCCCACGTAGAGCAGCTCGGGATCGAAGGCGAGCCCCTGTTCGGCGCCGCGCAGGGCGCCGAACAGGTACACCCGGCGCGAGTGGTCGAAGATCAGCGGCGTGGCCGTCTCCCGGACGAGTTCGGTGGCCTCGCGGGCCAGGGTGCTGTCGGGGATGCGGATGCCGGCGACGGTCTCGGTCATGGCGGGTTCCTTTCCGGGGAGGTCTTCGATGTCTCCACTCTCTCCCGGCGGCGTAGGCTGGAGCCATGTCCGTACAGACACACATCCCTCGGATCAGGACATGACCCGGCGCGTCGCCCTCCTCGTGTTCGACGGCGTGACGCTGCTCGACGTCAGCGGCCCGATGGAGGTCCTGCACCAGGCCGGCGCGTACGAGGCCCAACTCGTCTCCCCCGCCGGCGGGGCCGTCACCGCCTCGAACGGCGTCGTGCTCGGCGCCACCGCGCCGCCGGAGGCCGTCGGCCCCCTCGACACCCTGGTGATCGCGGGCGCCGACCACCTCGCCGCCGCCGGACCGGACGAGGAACTCCTCACGGCGGCAGGGAGGTTGACCGCCCAGGCCCGGCGTACGGCCTCCGTGTGCAGCGGCGCCTTCGTCCTCGCCGCGCTCGGCCTGCTCGACGGGCGCCGCGCCACCACCCACTGGCGCCACGCCCGCACCCTCGCGCTGCGCCACCCGCGCGTGCGCGTCGAACCGGACGCGCTGCACATCGCCGACGGCCCCTTCCACACCAGCGCCGGCATCAGCGCGGGCATCGACCTCACGCTCGCGCTCGTCGAGCACGACCTCGGCGCGGAGGCGGCCCGCGCCGTCGCCCGTGAGCTGGTCGTCTTCATGCAACGGCCGGGCGGGCAGTCCCAGTTCTCCACCGCGCTCGCCACGCCGCCCGCCCGCAGCGACCTGCTGCGCACCCTCACTGACGCCGTCCTCGCCGACCCGGCCGCCGACCACGGCCTGCCCGCGATGGCCGCGGCCGCCGCCGTGAGCACCCGGCACCTGGGCCGGTTGTTCCAGGCCGAGCTGGGCACCACCCCGGCGCGCTGGGTGGAGCGCGTCCGCCTCGACCGCGCGCAGCAGCTGCTCCTGGACGGGCACGGCGTCACCGCGACCGCGCGGCTGAGCGGGCTGGGCAGCGACGAGACCCTCCGCCGCGCCTTCGCCCGGCACCTGGGGACCACGCCGAGCGAGTTCCGGGAGCGCTTCGGGTCCGCGCAGGGCGCACCGGTCAGCGGACGGTGACCAGGAAGCTCTTGGTGACCCTGCCGCACGGGTCCACCGGTGGGGTCCGGCAGCCGCCCTGCGGCTCGTACGTCCAGGTCAGCGTGGTGGTCCCGGCGGCGCGGGCGGTGAAGACCTGGTCGACGCCCGGGGAGCAGCCGGTCTCGCCGCCGCAGGGTTCGACGACGACGTCCGAGCCTTGCCGGACCAGGGCGGCGTCGCCGGAGGAGGTGAGCTTCCAGCGGTACGGCGTCGTGCTGTCGACGCCCTTGACCCCGAACCGCTCACCGACTGCCACGCTCACCGGCGTGGCCGGGTACGGGCCCGTGGCCTGCCCGGCCTCCCGGAGGGTGGGCAGGGCCACCTCGGTGGACGGCCGGGCGCCGATGGGCTTGTCGGCCCCCGGCGTGGCGGGCACCTCGGTGCCGCTGTCGCAGGCGGCGAGCAGCGGGGCCGCCGCGAGCAGTGCCGCCGCCAGGACGATCGGGCTACGGCGCATCGGTGCCCCTCCCACTCCCTGAGGTCGCGGGGTTCCCCGCCTCCGCCGGCCCGACGGGCGGGGCGGTGTCCCGCACCCGCCGCCGGAGCCCGATGAACAGGGCCACCGCCTCCAGCCACCGCGAGAACAACACCTCGCGGTGCAGGTCCGCGCCCGTGGCGGCCGCCGCCCGCACCCAGCCGCGCACGAGCTCGCCCGCCTCCCGGCCCATCACCGGTTCCGGCAGGTCGAGCGCGGCGGCGAACCCGCCGGCGCGGACGATCCGGGCCAGGACGGCGAGCGGGCGGGGGCCGGTGCCCAGCGCGTCGGCCTGGTAGCAGGCCGCGATGGCGGCCTCGCCGAACAGCACCCGGCGCGGGGTGCCTTCGAGCAGCAGACCCCGGGTGAGAGCGGCCTCGACGTGGTAACCGATGACCAGCTCGGCATCGGACACGGCGGTCGCGGGCACGGCGGTCGCGGGCACGGCGGTCGCAGGCGGGATGGTCGCACGCACGACGGTCGTAGGCACAGCGGTCGCAGACGGGATGGTCGTCATTTCGGCAGTTCCACTCCGTAGGCCCGGTCGGCCTGGAAGCTCCCCGTGTTCTGCCCGGCGTTCATGTGGTTGTCGAGGAACTGGTCCCTCGTCACCCACTCCGAGTGACCCCAGGGGTTCCAGACCTGGTACCGATCGCCGTCCCGGGCGACGATCACCATTTCGTGGAAGCCCTTTCCGTCCCCGACGGCGATCGGGACGGGCTTGCCCGCATCCACGGCCTGGTCGATGCGCGGGAGGGCCGCGCGCCGGTCCTCCTCGTCCTTGAGGCTGACGTTCTGGTACCCGTTGCCGGTGGACGCGAGGTTGTGGTCGACGATCGCCCTGGTGCCCTTGTCCCCGATCCCGGGGTCGGCCTCCGGGTACGGCTTGCTGCCGTCCGCCTGGGTGCCCACGTTGTACGCGCCGATGTAGTAGTCCGAGAGGCGCTTGCTGAAGTTGGCCGAGGAGTCGGCTCCGGGGACCTCGGGCGTGTTGCCCGTGGTGAGCTGGAGCATCGTCACCGGGTCGAGCTTGAGGTGCGCGAGGCTGGTGGAGGCGGCGACGCAGTCGTTGACCTGGCCCTGGCCGTAGCCGTCGCCGGGCAGCGACTCGCCCTTGTACGTCAGGTCGACGGTGCGGGTGGTCGACTCCGAGGCGGAGGCGTCGGACCCGAGCGTCGGGACGAGGTGCTGTGCGAGCCAGGTCGGATCGTCGCCGTGCGGGTGGATCAGGGCGGCGAACTGCTGGACCTCGGCCGGGGAACGGCCGGCGGCGAGGGCCTTCCAGAGGTAGGCGGACTCCTCGGGCGACTTGGCGTCGGCCAGCAGCTTCTTGAAGGCGGCCTGGTCGGCGGCGTTCATTCCGGACAGGAACTGGTCGGCGCGTTCGAGCTGGTAGGGCGAGAGGATGTAGTCGCCGTCCTCGGAGCCGCCGGGGCCCTTCTCGTTGGCGAGGACGAGCGCGGCGAGCGGGTCGATCGCGCCGTTGTCGGCGCGTTCGGCGCGGGCCTTGGCGGCGAGCTGGCCGAGCCGGCTCGCCGCGTGGGTGCCGCCGGCCTCCGCCCGCTGGGCGGCCGTGATCCGGCCGCCCATGGCGGCGTGGGCGGGCTCGATCGCGCCGATCGCCGTCGTCACGTCGAAGAGGTCGTGGCCGACCGCCTTCTGGAGGGTCTCCAGCGCGGCGACACTGCGCGCGTCGACGCCCTGGGCCCCTTCGAGGTCGTCGGCCCAGGCGTTGAGGACGGTGGAAGCCTCCTCCAACGTCCGTTGGGAGACGGCGAGTTCGCTCGCGAGCGCCTTGACGGCCTGGGTGGCGTGCTCGGCGACGGTGCCGGTCCAGTTGTTCGGCAGCTGGTCGACGGCGACGGTACGGAGGTCACCGGAGGCGTTGGCGTACGAGGCGGCCGTGTCCGCGTACGTCTTGGCCCGTTCGCGTATGGTGCCCGGGTTCCCGGCCGGCGCCGGGACGGCCAGGGCCTTGGCGATCGCGGCGATCACCGTGGCCCCCATGAGGAACGGGCTGCTGCTTGGCTTCGTGACCGCCTGCTGGGCGGCCTGGAGGTCCTTGACCTTGCTCATCGGTCCCGCCCCTGGGCCAGCGAGGTGGCGTTCCTGTTCTCGGCGGCACGGTAGTTGGCGCCGGTGGCCGCGACCTTCTGGACCAGCTCGTCCACCGCGCGCCGGGTGACGTGGAGTTCCTTCGACCAGTTGGTGTCGAAGGTCGCCCAGGCCTGGTCCACGCCGAACTCGCCGAAGTCGGTGGAGACGTAGGGCTTCTGCGCCGTGTAGGTGCCGTTCGCCTCGCTCAGGTCCTTGACCACCGCGCCGAGGGAACCCTTGATCCGTTCCAGCCCGTCGAGATTGACCGTGTAGCCGGTCGACTGGTCCCCCACCCGGTGCCCCTTCCACTCCCCCGATGCCCGCCCCGATGCCCGCCCCGATGGGACGGGTACGCCCGATGAGCATAGACGCCGTCGCCGGGGCCCGGGTTTCGGGATCGGCGAAGTGATCGTCACCGCTCGTCGGCACGAGGGGGGTTGAGGGCCCGCGCGTCAGCGCCGGACGGCCTTGCGGGCCCTGCGCGCCAGCCTGTGGGCGCGCTGCACGGCGACGAAGCCGCCCATCGAACCGCCCAGCGTGAGGCGGTACTTGAGGCGCAGCTGCCCGTTGAGCTCGGCGACGCGCTCCGGGCCGATGGCCTCGACGAGGCGGCTGACGTTGCGCTGGTAGGCCGCCCGGTAGGCGCGGTCGCCGTCCGGGACGGACCAGAAGAACATCGGGATCTCCTCGACCAGGCAGTTGTGGTCGTAGGCCCGCAGGTACTCGGTGAACTTCGGCTCGCTCTGGGCGAGCAGCCACTCCCGGACGAGCTCCATCGAGCGGACCCGGTCGACGACCCCGCGCGGGTCGGTCTTCTTCTGGGTGATGGAGAGGTCCCCGTCCTCGCGCACGCGCCAGTGGTAGACCGGCTCGGAGATCACGTCGACGTGGTCGGCGAGGAAGTGGTGGGGCACGCTGACCGGCGCGTCCTCGTACAGGATGCCCTCGGGGTAGAGGAGGCCGGCGGCGTCGAAGAAGGAGCGCCGGTAGACCTTGTTCCAGGCGGTGCGGTCGGTGACGAGGGCGGGCAGTTCGCTGACGTGGGTGCGCAGCCTGGTCTCGCGGAAGGGGCGGCGGTGGCCGTGCGAGGGGGTGAGGCCGGTGGTGCGCAGGCGCATGGCGTTGCCGGTGGCGAAGGCGGAGCCGGTCTCGTCGAGGGTGCTGATCATCAGCCGGTAGGCGTGCGCGGGCACGACGTCGTCGCTGTCGACGAAGGTGAGGTAGTCGGTGCCGGGGGTGAGGTGGCGCCAGCCGGTGTTGCGGGCGGCGCCGAGGCCCTGGTTCTCCTGCCGCACGAGCCGGAAGCGCCGGTCCGAGGCCGCGTACTCCTCGGCGATGCGGGGGCCGCCATCGGTGGAGCCGTCGTCGACCATGACGCATTCGAAGTCGTCGAAGGTCTGCGCCGCGATCGAGTCGAGGCATTCCCTGAGGTAGCGCTCGACGTTGTAGACCGGGACGACGACGGACAGACGCGGGGCCATCAACAGGCCTTTCGCTCAGCGGATCTGCGGCGGACGGGCCCGGCGGCCGGCGACGGCCGGTCACCGGCGGTGGCCCGAGCGTAGGGATCGCGCGCGACCGTTCGGCGAACTCCGGGTGACGTCCAGCCTGCGCGGCGGTGAGGCGGCCGTGTGCGCCGTCCACTCGGAACGTCAGTCCAAGGTACCGGAATTCACACGAACGGCGCCCCGGGCCGACCGGCCCGGGGCGCCGAAGGTCACGCGTCAGGCGGAGGTGACCGCCGCGAAGCGGGTCGAGACGTCCTGCCAGTTGACGACGTCCCACAGGCGGGTGACGTAGTCCGGGCGGACGTTGCGGTACTGCAGGTAGTAGGCGTGCTCCCAGGCGTCGAAGGCCAGCAGCGGGGTGGTGCCCTGGCCGACGTTGCCGTGGTGGTCGTAGACCTGCTCGACGATCAGGCGCTGACCGGTCGGCTCCCAGGACAGGATGCCCCAGCCGGAGCCCTGCACGCCGGTGGTGGCGTTGGTGAGCTGCTTCTTGAAGGCCTCGAAGCTGCCGAAGTGCTCGGTGATGGCGTCGGCCAGCTCGCCCTCGGGGCGCTCGCCGCCCTCCGGGGAGAGGTTCTGCCAGAACAGCGAGTGCAGCACGTGGCCGGACAGGTGGAAGGCGAAGGTCTTCTGCAGGCCGACCAGGCCGCCGAACTGCTCCTTGTCGCGGGCCTCGGCCAGCTGCTCGAGGGTGTCGTTGGCGCCCTTGACGTACGCCGCGTGGTGCTTGGAGTGGTGCAGCTCCAGGATCTCGGCCGACATCGCCCGCTCCAGCGCGGAGTAGTCGTACGGAAGGTCGGGAAGCGTGTAGGTGCCCATCAGGACACTGCCCCTTTCGGCTGGTTGAACGGTGGTGATCGTGCCGGGTCCACACTATTGCGTACGGCTTGCAGGAACGAAGCATGGGCTCCTGCTTATTCCGCTCATCCGGTCGGGCACAATGGTGCTCGGACTGTGTAATGACCGACAAGGGTGAGTGACCATGACAGGATCGCCGGTGGTGCTGGGGATCGAATCCTCCTGCGACGAGACCGGCGCCGCCCTGGTGCGCGACGGCGTGCTGCTCGGGCAGGCCGTCGCCTCCTCGATGGACGAGCACGCCCGCTTCGGCGGCGTCGTGCCGGAGATCGCGGCGCGGGCGCACGTCCACGCGATGGCGCCGGTGGTCCAGCAGGCGCTGGCGGACGCCGGGCTCGGCCTCGCCGACATCGGCGCCGTCGCCGTGACCACCGGGCCCGGGCTCTCCGGGGCGCTGCAGGTCGGGGTGGCCGCCGCCAAGGGGTACGCGTACTCGCTCGGCGTGCCGCTGTACGGGGTCCACCACCTCGCCGGGCACGTCGCCGCCGCGACGCTCGACGGCGGGCCGCTGCCGAACCCGTGCGTGGTGCTGATCGTCTCCGGCGGCCACACCTCGCTGCTGCTGGTGCGCGACCTCGTCCGCGACCGGATCGTCCACCTCGGCGACACCCTGGACGACGCGGCCGGCGAGTGCTTCGACAAGGTCGCCCGCATCCTCGGCCTGCCCTACCCCGGCGGCCCCGCGATCGACCGCGCCGCCCGCGAGGGCGACCCGTCGGCCGTCCGGCTGCCGCGACCGCTCACCGGGGCGAAGGACGATCCGTACGCCTTCTCCTTCTCCGGCCTCAAGACGGCCGCCGCGCGCTGGGTGGAGGCGCAGAGCGAGCCGAACGTGCCGGACGCGGCGGCCTCGCTCCAGGAGGCGATCGCCGACGTGCTGACGCGCAAGGCGGTGCGGGCCTGCCTCGACCACGGGATCGGCACCCTGGTGGTGGTCGGCGGAGTGGCGGCCAACTCTCGGGTGCGGGCGCTGGCCGAGGAGCGGTGCGCGCGGGCGGGGATCGCCCTGCGGGTGCCGCCGCTGCGGCTGTGCACGGACAACGGGGCGATGGTGGCCGCGGTCGGGGACCTGCTGGTCAGGGCGGGTGCGGAGCCCGCGCCGGCCGATCTGTCCATCGATCCGTCGGCGCCGCTGGAGTTCGCGGCGCTCGCTCCGAGGGCGGCCGTCCGGGCCTGACATCCGGACCTGACATCCGGTCCGCTTCTTGACCGTCTCTTGGCGGAATCTGGAAGGTTCTGACAACTAATCCGGCCCAGGGGGTTCCCGAGTTCCGGCGCCATGTGCCATTTTACATGTCACACATTTAGAGCGGTCGTGCCCCCAACACCACGACCGCAACCGGCTTCCGGAGACCCTCACCCATGCGTCCCTTCCGCATAGCGAAGGCGAACGCGCGCAGACTCCCTGCGCTCGGCGCCGCCTTCTTCCTCGCGCTCGGCCTGTTCGCACCCCAGGCCCACGCGACCCCCGCCAAGACCCCCGCCCCCACGACCCCCACCACGACCAAGAGCGGCACGCCGCGGTCGATCCCCCTCCCCAAGTCCCCCGACACCCCGCGCGACGCCCGTCCGCTCGTCTCCGACGCGCAGGCGAAGCCGACCGCCCCGGCGGCGGGCAGCGCCGCCGAACACCGCGTCGCCGCACGGCAGTTGGCCGCCGCGCCCTGCGACGTGTCCGGCTTCACCGGCAAGACCGGCGCCGCGCTCGTCCAGCAGGTCAAGGGCGCGAGCCTCGACTGCGTCAACACGCTGTTCCAGCTCACCGGCAACGACGCCAAGGCCGCGTTCAACGAGGCCCAGATGGTGACGGTCGCCAACGCGCTGCGCGACACCTCCGCCACCTACCCCGGCGACAACTCCACCTCCGCCTCGCAGCTGGTGTTCTTCCTGCGCGCCGGCTACTACGTGCAGTGGTACAACCCCGACGCGGTGGGCGCCTACGGCACCAACCTGCAGAGCGCCGTCCGCGGCGCCCTGGACGGCTTCTTCGCCGCCCCGCACAGCAAGGACGTCACCGAGGCCAACGGCGGCACCCTCGCCGAGGCCGTCACCCTGATCGACAGCGCCCGCGAGAACGCCCGCTACACCGGCGTCGTCAAGCGGCTGCTCGCCGACTACACCACCTCCTGGTCCGGCTCGATGGCGGCGGCCGTCGGCAACACCGAGACCGTCATCTCCCGCGGCTTCGAACTCCCCGAGTTCACCGCCGCGCTGAAGGCCGACCCGTCCTTCGCGACGACGGTCTCCTCCTTCGTCACCCGCAACAGCGCCCAGATCGACGGCGGCGACATCGTCACCAAGATCGGCATCGACCTCGGCAACTGGGTCGCCGACGACACGCTGCGCGCCCAGGGCCGCCCGCTCGTCAAGGACCTGATCAACCGCTACCCGCTGGTCGGCAAGACCGGTCCGCTCACCATGAACCTGCTCTGGTTCACGGAGAAGAAGGACGGCGGCAACTGCTCCTACTACGGCACCTGTGACGTGCCGGCCAAGCTCGTGCCGCTGGTCCTCACCAGCAACCACGTCTGCAACCCGAACCTCAGCATCCGCTCGCAGAGCATGACGGACCAGCAGTTCGCGGACACCTGCACCAGCCTCGTCAACCAGGACGCGTTCTTCCACAAGATCGTGAAGGACAACGGCCCGGTCAAGGACGACCGCAACACCAGCCTCGAGGTCGTCGTCTTCGACGACTACTACAACTACAGCCTCTACGCCTGGTCCATGTACGGCATCGACGTCGACAACGGCGGCGACTACGAGGAGGGCCACCCCGACCAGGCCGGCAACCAGGCCCGGTTCATCGCCCACCAGGCCTCCTGGCTGCGCCCCGCCTTCCAGATCTGGAACCTCAACCACGAGTACACCCACTACCTGGACGGCCGCTACGACATGTACGGCGACTTCGACGCCGGCATGACCACCCCGACCATCTGGTGGGTCGAGGGCCTGGCCGAGTACGTCTCGTACAGCTACCGCGGCGTGCACTACGACGACGCCGTCACCCAGGCCGGCAAGGGCACGTACAAGCTGAGCGAGCTCTTCGACACCACCTACGCCAACTCCAACCAGGTTCGTACGTACAACTGGGGCTACCTGGCGGTGCGTTACATGCTGCAGTCGCACCCGCAGGACGTCGACGCGGTCCTCGCCAAGTACCGCGCGGGCGACTGGGCCGGCGCCCGCACCCTGCTCAAGACCACCATCGGCACCTCGTACGACGCCGACTTCGCCACCTGGCTGAAGGCCTGCGCCGCCGACAACTGCGGCTCCCTGCCCACCACCCAGGCCCCGCTGTGCACGGCCGCCGACACCCGCAGCTACGACAAGAACTGCCGCCGCGACGGCGTCGCCGCCACCACCGGCAACTACAGCTACAACTTCCTCAACCTGCCGGCCGGCGTGAAGCAGCTGACCATCACCACCACCGGCGGCACCGGCAACGCCGACCTGTACTACAACGGCCCCTCCTGGGCCACGACGTCCTCGTACCAGTCGAAGTCCGCCGGGTCGGGCAACGCCGAGACCCTCACCATCACCAACCCGCCCGCGGGTTACGTCTACTTCAGCCTGTACGCGCAGCAGGGCTTCAACGGGGTCACCGTCACCACGACCTACAACTGAGCCCGCCACCGATGACAGGGGCCCCGCGTACGCGCTACGCGGGGCCCCCGCCGCGTTCCTCCGCGCTCCAGACGACCAGCGGCGGGCGGACGGCGGCGCAGAGCGGGTGGCCCTTGGCGTCCGTCAGCCCGAGCCGGGCCACCAGCAGACCGCTCACGGCGGCCGCCTCGACCGTCTCCCGGTCCACGGCCGCCAGCATCAGCTTCGCCCGGCGGAACAGCGAGAAGCGCTCCTCGCCGCCGCCCGTCAGCCAGTTGAGGTAGACGAACCGCGCACCCGGCACGCCCTGTACGTACCTGCCGGTGACATCCGGGCCGCCGTCCGGCAGACGCTTCACCTCGCACTCCAGCGACCAGTGCGCCGACTCCGCGTCCCCCGGCTGCGGGTCCAGCAACTCGGCCGGACGGCCCCGGCGTTGGACCGCCACGTGGATGCCGGTGTACCCCGGGAAGCCAGGGGCGCCGCCACAGGTGAGCCCGGGAAGGTCGGTGGCCTCGATCCTCAGTTCCATGCCTGCATTGTGCGCTGCCCGCAGGCGGACGGGCCGACGCCAGGGCCCGCGCGTCGTCAGCCTGCCACGCCCTGCGGCTCGGGAGTGCTCTCCGGTGTCAGCGATCGGATACGCGGTATCGGCGAAGGCAGCAGCCAGAGCACGCACAGCGCCCCGCCCACCGCGCCCACGACCAGCGTCGCCCGCAGCCCGACGAGCGTCGCGAGGAGCCCGCCGGCCAGGGCGCCCAGCGACCGGACACCGTAGTTGACCGTGCCGAACGCCCCGGCGACGCGACTGCGCATCCCGTCCGGGATCACCGACGCCTGAAGCGAGTTGAGGTTGACGTCGAACAGCATCACGCCGACCCCGGAGAGGAACTCCACCGCCGCCAGCACCCCGGCCCGCGCCCACGGCGGCCCGCCCGCGGCCGCCGCGAGCGCGATCGGCAGCGGGTAGAACACCGCACCCACGGCGATGCTGCGGCCCACACCGAACCGTCGCGACACCCTCGGGGCGAGCACGGCGCCGAGCAGCGAACCGGTCGCGCCGATCCCGAAGGCCAGACCGATGACGCTCGGGCCCAACCCGAGCCCGCGACTGGCGAACAGCACGATCAGCCCGCTGCCCGCGAGGAAGGTGAAGAAGTTGACCGTCGCCGCGCACCCCAGGGCCGCCCGCAGCACCGGGTGCCGCAGGACGAACCGCAGCCCCTCCCGGGCCCGCCGCCGCAGCGGCTCCCGCTCCCGCACGACCACCGGTTCCTCGACGGCGGTCCGGCCGACCAGCAGCGCGGAGACCAGGAACGTCAGTGCGTCGACGACCAGGGCGCCGGGCGCGGTCAGCGCCTGGACGAGGGGGCCGCCGACCGCCGGCCCGACCACGTAGGAGGCCGAACGGCTCGCGCCGAGGCGGCTGTTGGCGTCGATGTAGGACGAGCGCGGCACCAGGTGCACGAAGAAGGACGGGTACGCGGTGTTGAACAGCACCCCGGCCGTGCCGGTGAGCACCGCGACGGCGCACAGCTGGCCGAAGGTGACCACGCCGAGGAGGTGGGCCACCGGGAGGGAGAGCAGCACCGCCGCCCGCACCAGGTCCGCCGCCACCATCACCCGCCTCTTGCGGGGGCGCCGGTCGACCCAGGCGCCGAGCACGAGGGCGAGCAGGTTCGGCGCCCAGATCAGCGCCGTCAGCGCGGCCACCTGGCCGGCCGACGCGTTCAGCGCCGTCACCGCGATGAGCGGCAGCGCGAGTTCGGTGATGCGGTCGCCGAACTGCGAAACCGTCTGCCCGGCCCAGAAGCGGCGGAAGGGGCGCAGGTCCGCGGTCACTCCGCACCCTCCGGCAGGACGTGACGCAGCAGCCGGACGCCGCGCGCGTCGGCCGGGCGCTCGGCCTCCTCGCGGGTCACGTACGGGGCGAGGACCGCCTCGATCGCGTCCTCGATGGCCGCGAGCTCCTCGGCGGAGACGACGACCCGGGTGTTGGCCAGGCCCGCGAGCCGACGCCACCGCGGTTCGAGCCCCGGCTCGACCTCGGCGGCCCATCGGTTCGGCAGCTCCCCCGCCCGCAGGAACATCTCCCGGGAGAGGACGCTCGCGGCGGCCCGGCCCTCCTCGTCCGCCGGGTCCTCCGGCGTCTCGAACCGGAAGCCCCGTGCCACCGCCTCCCACCGCCGCTGGCGGCGGTCCGGGCCCGGCTCGGCGTCGCGGACCAGCCCGAAGCCGGCGAGGTGGCGCAGGTGCCAGCTGGTCACCGAGGGGGTCGCGCCCACCTCGGGCGCGAGCTGCGTGGCGGTGGCCGGGCCGTGGCGCTGGAGGCGTTCGAGGATCGCCAGCCGCACGGGGTGCGCCAGGGCCCGCATGGCCTGCGGGTCGGTGATCTCGATGTCGCCGAGTCGGTTGCTGGAGTCCATGACGTGAGAGTGTCCTCTCAGGAATTGTGAGAGTCAACTCTCAGGTATTGGGCGGGAGCCTCCTGGCCCCGGTCCGTGCGATCGGCTAGGTTGACGGGCATGACGACCGGGACGGCCTTGCGCCACACACGAATTGGCGACCCGGCCCCGCTCTGACCGGCGCCCGGGCACCCCCTCCGTCGTGATGGACCGCAGCTCCGCGCATCCACCACGACTGGAGACCCCGATGCCCACCACCGACCTGACGATCCCCACCCCCGACGGCCCCGCCGACGGCTTCGCCGCCTTCCCCGAGGGCGGCGGGCAGCACCCCGGAGTGCTGATGTACCCCGACGCGTTCGGGATCCGGCCCGTGATCCGCGCGATGGCGGAGGAACTGGCCGCGCACGGCTACTACGTGCTCGTGCCCAACTACTTCTTCCGGCACGGCGCGACGCCGCTGTTCGACCTGCCGGACTTCATCGGCGGGGAGGCCCGGGCCGGCGTCTTCGAGCAGGTGATGCCCGTACTCAGGGCTCACACCCGCGAACAGGCCCTGAGCGACGCGGACGCCTACCTCGCGTTCCTCGCCGACCGGGCCGAGGTCGCCCCCGGCCCGGTCGCCGTGACCGGCTACTGCTTCGGCGGCCTCCTCGCCGTCCGCGCCGCCGCCTCCCGTCCGGACCGGGTGGCGGCCGTCGGCGCGTTCCACGCCCCCGTGGCGGCGGACGGGCCGGAGCAGTTCGAGCGGCTCTCGGCCGAGGCCTGCTTCGGCCACGCGGCGACGGACGTGACCCCCGAGACCCTGGCGGACCTCAACCGGGCCCTGGACGCGGCGGGCGTCACGCACACCTCGGCGATCTACCCGGGGACGGTCCACGGCTTCACGATGGCGGACACGGACGCGTTCGACGCCGGGGCGCTGAAGCGCCACTGGGAGGAACTGCTGACCCTCCTCCAGCGCACCCTGCCCCAGGGCTGAAGCCGGCGTGCCCCCGGCCCGAGGGCCCTCAGGCCGGGGGTTGGAGGCCGAGGACGGAGGGGGTGCTCTTCGGGGCTGCGAGGCGGAGGAGGCCGTGGCCGATGCCTGCGAGGCCGACCATGAGGGAGGGGCTGTGGGCGCCGTGGGGGAGGCCGCAGACGAAGCCGCGGGTGTCGAGGGTGTCCAGGGCGGCGGCGGCCCGGGTGAGGGCGGAGTGGCGCCAGGTGGGGCCGGAGAGGAGGAGGGTGTCGAGGTTGCCCAGGTCGCCGTGGCAGAGCGAGGAGTTGGAGCCGAAGCCCTCGCGCAGGACGGTGGCGGCGGCGGTGTCCCGTTCGGCGAGGAGGGCCTTGGCCTCGGACGGGAGGAGGGCCGCGAGTTCGGTGCGGGCGAGGGCGATGCCCGCCGCGCCGTGGCACCAGAGGGCGGGGTAGGCGGGGCCGTCGGGGGTGCCGTCCTCGCGGACGTCGCGCCAGTTGCCCGCCTCGGCGCTGTAGAGGGTGCGCTCGTACGCGACGGCGGCGAGGGCGAGTTCGGCCGCGCGGGCGTCGCCGAGGCGGTGGCCGGCGCGGGCGAGGGACCAGGCGATGCCGGAGCCGCCGTGGGCGAGGCCGGCGAGGGGGCGGGTGACGGTGCCGGCGAGGGAGGCGGGCAGCCAGCCGACGCCGCCCTCGGGGTGCGGGAGGGCGGCGGCCGCGAGCCGGTCGACGCAGGCGGCGAGGGCGGCGGTGACGGCCGGGCCGGGGCGGACGGCCTCCCAGGCGAGCAGGCCGCCGATGGTGCCCGCGTTCCCGGCGACGAGGTCGTGGTACTCGTCCTCGCCCGCCGTGGCGACGACCCGGGCGAGCACCGCCCGCGCCAGCTCGTCCAGCTCGAAGTCGTCCTGGTGAGCGGCGAGATGGGCGAGGACGTAGAGCACCCCGCCCGTGCCGGAGAGCCCGCCGCCGAGGCGGTCGGCCCGGCGGCGGACCTGGTGGCGCAGGGTGACCCCGGCGGCGGTGGCGGCCGCGCGGTGCTCGGAGTCGCCGGTGGCGAGGGCGAGTTGGTGCAGGAAGAGGGTGACCCCTGCGGTGCCGCTGTAGAGGTCGGGGCCGAGTTCGGCGGGCGCCCAGCGGCCGGGCGGGGTCCAGTTGGGGCCGACCCAGGCGAGGTCGGCCTCGCCCCGGAAGGCCTCGGCCAGGAGCAGCGAGCCCACCTCGACGGCCTTGGCCAGCGCCCGCTCCTCCAGCCGGTCGACGGCTCCCGTACCCGGGGCGACGGGCACCGCCGCCGGGGAGCGCCGGGGCTCGCGCGCCCCGTCCGCCGTGGTCACCGAGATGCGCAGCAGCCGGAGTTGGCGCGCGAGGTCCGCCTCCCCGAGGCCGTCGACCTTGGCGAGCGCGAGGTCGAGCACCGGCCGGTCCGTCACGTCGGGGACGAGGGCGCCGGTGCCGCTGCGGGCATCCGTGCCGTCGGGCCGGATGGTGAAGAGGGGCACGTCCCCGCGCCACAGGTCGGCGCGTTCGTGGGCGAGGTAGGCGACGGCGTGCTCCTCCCAGGCGGCGAGGGCCCAGAGCCGGTCGAGGTGGCGTTCCTGGTCGAGGCCGTCGCGCAGCAGGTCGGGGTGGCAGGCGGTGGCGAGGAGGCTGCGGTACTCGAAGGTGTCGCGGCGCAGCATCCTGGTCTCGTCGGCGCCGAACGCCCGTACCAGCTTCCGCACTTCGGCCTTGTGATCGGCGAGCAGCCGGTACGCCTCGGTGAAGCCCGCCTCCAACTCCCCCACGTGGTCCGCCAGCCGCAGCGGTTGGCCGGGCGGGACGGGTCGGCTGCCGGGCGCGCGCACGGGCATCCGCCGGTACTCCAGGCGCAGTTGGTCCGTCCCCTCGTCGACGAGGACGGGCGCGGGGCGCGGCGGCAGGTTGTCCGGGTCCCAGCCGAGGGCGGAGAGGTCGGCGCCGCCGTTGCCCTCGTCCCACATGCGTTCGGGCAGCAGGCCGGAGCGCAGCACCGAGTGCTGCGCCTGGTGGCGGGCGAGGCGTTCGGAGCGGGAGAGCTCCTTGACGGGCTCGGGCAGGTCGGGGTGGAGCACGGCCTCCAGGTCGATGAGGACGGGCTGGTCGCGGACGGCGAGGAGGTTCTGGGCGTGGCAGTCGACGGCGTCGAGGAGGTACAGCAGGGCGGCGAGCGAGCCGGCGCGGTGGTAGAAGGCACTCAACTCGGCGTCGTCGCACGCCGGTTCGGCGGTGACGAAGGCGACCCAGCCGTAGCCCTCGCGGCCGAGGTGGGCGAGGTCGTGCAGCGGCAGCCGCAGCTTCGGGTTGAGCCAGTGCAGCAGGTGCTGGAAGTGCGTCTCGGCGCCGAGCGGGCGGGGCTTGTAGACGATCCGGGTGCCGCCCTCGAAGCGCAGGGAGCTGACGGTGGCGCCGCCCCGGTGGGGGTCGCCGAGGCCGGTGGCGAGTTCGACGAGGGGGCCCAACGGGCGGCCGTCGGCGAAGGTGCGGGCGAGGGCGGGCAGGTCGGCGGCGAGGCGGCGGTAGAGGGCGAGGCAGGTGTCGGCCCACTGGTCGGCGCCGGTGGCGAGGCGGTACGCGAGCACCGGGTAGTCGGCGAGCAGACGGACGGACCGGTCGGGCGCGGTGAGCCGGTCGAGGAAGTCGCGGTAGCGCGCCGCGGGGGTGTCGCCGGTCAACTCCCCGCCGAGCCGGGCGATGTGGAGTTCCGTGATGACGGTACGGACGGCGCTCGCGTGCGCGGCCTCGGTGAGCGCGGGCAGCACGAGGGCGGTCAGGGCCTCCGGTGTGCCGACCTCCGCGAGGCCGGGCAGTGCGGCGAGCCCGGCGCGCAGCCGGTCGCGGGCGGCGGCGAGGGCGGGGGCGGCGATCCGGGCGAAGGCCTGGTCCTCGGGGACGTCGAGGGTGAGCCCGGCCTCGAAGGCGTCGGCGAGGCGGACGGCCCATGCGGGGGTGCCGAGGCGGTCGGCGAGGGAGTCCGGGCTCTCGGCGAGCAGGGCGCGCAGCCCGTCCTGGTCGAGGCCGACGGCGGCGAGGCGGCGGTCGAACCAGCCGGGTTGGTCGAACGGCGCCTGGGCGCGCCAGCGGTCGAGGACGCGCCCCGCGCGGTCGGGGTCCGTCCCCTCGGCGCCGGCGGGGGCGGTGCCCCGGGCGTCGAGCGGGAGGGCCCGGGCGGCGGCGCGGCGGAGTGCGGACGTGTCGACCACGGGCGGTGCGGCCTTTCCTCGTCGGAGCGGGGTGACCGGCGGTGCGGGCCGCGAGCGGCGCGCACCGCCGGGGGTGGCGCGGGCTCAGAAGGAGCTGCACACCCGGTAACAACTGGACGCGTACTCACAGGTGTTGAGCTGCTGGCTCGCGCTCACGTACACCTCGCTCGCCGGGTCCCCGGCCGGGTGGGCGGCCTGACCGGCACCGAGACCGAGCCGGAAGTCCTCGTCCTGGAGGGCGCGGAGCTGCGCGCTGGTGGTCGGCATGCCGATTCCTCCCGGACTCAGAAGCTGCAGACGTGGGCGCAGCTGCTCCAGCCGCCGCAGGTGCTGGCCTGCACGGCGGCGGTGACGTAGACCTCGTCGGAGAGGTCGCCGGCCGGGTGGGCCTGGCCTCCCTGGCCGAGGGTGAGCCGGAAGTCCTCGTCCTTGAGCGCGCGGACCTGGTCGGCCGTGGGCTGCATGGTGCCTCCTTCTGACGTACGGTGCGGGCACGGTCGTGCCGGGTGGGGATACTGGCACCGCCCCACCGGCGGCACCAGGGTCGTGCGCGGGGCCGTACGTGATTCGGCCAGGATCGAACTAGCACCCCGGCGGCGCCCCGACCTGCCCGGCCTCCTGTCACGGCCACCGCCCCGGAGTGCCACCGGGCCCCGTACACCTGGCCGGAAACCCGGTGCCGGAGCGGCCCCCTTGTTTGAACCGTCCACGACAGGGGCAGCGGTGGCCGTGCGGGCCACCCCGGGCGCAGGATGGAAGCCACCCCTGCCCGCCCGGCCCGATCGGAGTGCGATGAGCGACCGCCACCACGTCGTCCTGCTGACCTTCCCGGACACCGCCGCCTGGCGCCCGGCCTTCGAGGAGGCCCGCCACCTGCCGGGCCTGCGGTTCGCGGCGGCCATGGAGCGCAGCGCCGACGGCCTGCTGGAGATCGAGGACACCTACACCAAGGGCGCGGGAGTGGCCACCGTCGGCTCCGGCGTGCTGGGCGGCCTGGTCGGGCTGCTCGGCGGCCCGGTCGGCGTGCTGCTCGGCTTCGCGGCGGGCGCGGCGCTGGGCAACGCGGCCGAGGAGCACGCGGCCACCGAGGGAGGCGCGGCGCTGATCGTGCTCTCCCCGCGCGTCCCGGACGGCGGGGCGCTGGTCGCCCTGGAGGCCGTCGAGCCCTCCCCCGAGGCGGCGGACGAGCTGGCGGCCCGGCACGGCGCCTCGGTCGAGCGGATCGACGCGCACGCCTTCGCCGAGCAGGTCCGCAAGGCCGAGGAGGCGGCCGAACCCGGGAAGGACCCGGAGAAGGACCCCGAGAAGGAGCCCGAGAAGGACTAGGTCATCCGGTAGAGCACGGGCATCGCGCCCACCCGGTTGACCAGCAGGTTCTGCTGCACGTACCCCCGGAAGCTGGGCCGGCTCACCTGCCGCAGCAGCAGCCGCAGCGCGCCGGTGTCCCAGCGGGCGTGGTTGACGAACACGTAGTCCGCCTCCGTGCCCTCCAGCGGTTCGAGCAGCGTGGAGTTGTCCAGCCCCGTCTTGCGGACGTACCAGCCGGCCAGGTGGTCCCACAGCTCCAGCGCCACCTCGCGGTCCTCGGCGACGAAGTGGTTGAACAGGAACAGGCCCGGCCGGCTCCGGTCCACCTCGCCGAGCGAGCGGGCGCAGCGGGCGCGCAGTTCGTGGGTGTCGGTGGCCGCGCCGGCGACGGCGGCGGCCAGCTCCCCGTACGCCTCCCCCGCCGCGACCGGCCCGAGGTCCTCGGGGGTGTCGGTCTCGACGAGGACGGCGACGTCGAACCGGGCCGGGTGGAAGCGCGGCTGCCGGGCGTAGCCGCCGGGCGGCGGCACCACCAGCGCCCGGTAGACGGTGACCCGCCGCACCGCCGGCTGCCCCTGGAGGGCGGTGGCCAGCGGCTTGAGCCGGTCGAGCAGGGCGCTGCGCGCGGCGTCGGTGCGGACGAGGGGCGGCCCGGACGGCGGTGCCACGGCGGCGGCCAGGTGCAGGTAGCCGTAGGGCGGCGGGTCGACCAGCCGCGCCCGGGGGTAGGCGGAGTTCGGGTTGAGGAGTTCGAACTGCATGATCGCTCCACAGGCGGAAGGCGGGTGGCACCCCCCTCGGGGTCGCCTACCCGACTCCCGCCCCCGCAAGCACGACCGGCGCGCCTACTCCGCCCGCAGCGCGTCCACCGTCCGCGCCCGCGCCGCCCGTACGGCCGGGAGCAGCGCGCCGACCAGGGCGATCAGCAGCCCGCCGAGGGCGAGCAGGGCCAGCAGCGGGGTGCCGAGGACGTGCAGGGCCCCGGCCGGGAAGTTGAGCCCGGAGGCGTGGCCCATGGCCGGCACGGTGAGGCCGTGCAGCAGCAGTCCGACGGGCAGGCCGACCGCCCCGCCGACGGCTCCGGTGACCAGCACCGAGGAGAGCACCACGCCGACGGTCTGCGCGGGGGTCATGCCGAGGGCCTTGGCGACGCCCGTGTCCCGGGTGCGCTCGCGGATCTCCAGGACGACGGTGTTGAACACCCCGAGCCCGGCGACGACGACCAGCAGCACGGTCAGGGTCGCGGTGAGCGAGTTGAGCGCCACGATCGAGTCCGAGGTGTGCGTCTGCCCCCCGTCGGCGGCCATGTGCAGCGGGCCGAGGGCCTCGTTGAGCGCGGTGGTGTACGCGGCCCGGTCGGTGCCGGGCCTGAGCTTGACGAACCACTGGTCCGGCTCGGGGGCCGAACCGCCGGGGTAGCTCGCGGCGTCGGTGAACAGCTCGTTGGTCTGCGTGTGCGGGTCGAAGACCTCGCCGACGATCCGGACGGTGACGGGCCGGCCGTGGTCGGTGAAGGTGACCTGGTCGCCCAGCTTCACCGCCGCCTCGGTGAGGAAGGTGGAGGGTGCGACGGCCTCGCCGGGGCCCTGGTACCAGCGGCCGGAGACCATCGCGTAGCCCGCCCAGGAGGAGTCGCCCCAGAAGGCCGTCACCAGGGTGCTCCCTGCCACGCCCGGCACGGCCGTGTCCCCGCCGCCGACCCCGTACGAGTGCTGGGCGCCCGGCTGCGCGTTCAGCGCGGCGGTGACGGCGGCCGGATCGGCCGGGGTGGTCAGGGCGGGCGGCCCGCCGGGGCGGTCGGCGCGCTCGGGGTGCACCACGACGTCGGCCGCCGCGTGGTTCTTGGCCTCCTGCACCCAGGACATGGTGCCGCCCATGCCCACCGCGAAGGTCGCCGCCGCCGTGCCGAACAGCACCGCCGCGAACATCCCGGCCGCGCGGGCCGGTCGGGCGAAGGGCTGGGCCAGGCCCAGGCTCACCGCCCGGGGCAGCGGCAGCCGGGCGGTCAGCGCGGCAGCCCGTCGGGCGAGGGCGTCCCGCCGGGTGCCTCCGCCCGTACGGCCCACGGCCAGCGCGTCGACGGTGCGCAGCCGTCCGGCGCGGGCGGCGGCGGCCCAGGCGACGAGGGCGACGGTGGCGAGGGTGCCGCCCGCGACGGCCGCGTCCACCCAGGGCGCCGCCAGGCCCGAGGTGTTGGTGCCGTACATCCGGCTCGTGGTGGCGAGCACCGGGATGGTCAGCAGGTTGCCCGCCACCAGCCCGAGCAGCGTGCCCGTCCCCGCCGGGATCAGCGCCTGGGCGACGTAGGCGCGCACCACCTGGGCGGGGGTGCAGCCGAGCGCCTTGAGCACCCCGATGCGGCGGGTGGCGGTGCCGACGGCTCCGGCGACCACGTTGCCCGCGACCAGGACGGACATCGCGAGGCCGAGCAGGCCGAAGGCGACCATGAACGGCAGGAACAGCGCGGTGTTGCGGTCCGAGCCGTGCTTGGCGTCGAGCCAGGACTGCGCGCCGGTCAGCGCCCCGGCGGGGGCTGCGGCGGCCACGGCGGCGCGGTCGGCGGCCATCGCGGCGGTGGTCCCGGAGGAGGTGAAGCGGTACAGCATCTCGTAGCCGGGGGTGCTGCCGGGCGCGGTGAGGGCGGCGAGGCCCTCCGGGCTCACCCAGGCGTCGGCGGTCCGGCCGACAGACCGGGTGAAGCCGACGATCTTGAGCGTGGGAGCGCCGGGGAGGCCGGGGAGGCGCAGGACCGCGCCGAGGTCCGTGTTGCCCTCGGCATACCCCTTGTCGATCACCACCTCCCCCGGATTCTTCGCCCAACTCCCGCTCGTCAGCGTAAGGTTGTCGACGCCACCGGCGGGCTCCGCCCGACCGGCCACGGCCATGGGCGACATCGTCGCTCCTTGCGGGACGGGGAACTTCGGCGTGACCCACTCCGGGTCGACGGTGACGGTGCGGAACGGGCCCGCCGCCTCCGCCACCCCGGCCGCGTGGGCCGTCGCGGCGAGCTGCTCGGCGCTCGTCCGGCTGCCGTCGAAGCGGGCGGTGAGGTGGGCGCCGTGCTGGGCGTCGAAGGCCTGGTCGAAGGGGGCCTGGGAGGCGACCAGCAGCGAACCGCCCAGCACCGAGCAGGTGGTGGCGACCATGGCGGCCAGCCCCACGGCGACGGACTGCGTCCGCCGTCGGCGCACCCCGGCCCTCACCACTCTCCCGAGCGCGCTCATGCCGCCACCACCGAGGAGTCCGACTCCACGCGGCCGTCGCGCATCCGCACGGTGCGGGTGGCGCAGTCCCGGGCCAGGGTCAGGTCGTGGGTGACCAGCAGGATCGTCTGCCCGTCCTGGTGCAGTTCGCGCAGCAGTTCCTTGACGTCCTCGCCGGAGGCGGAGTCCAGGGCGCCGGTCGGCTCGTCGGCCAGCAGCAGGGCCGGGCGGTTCATCAACGCCCGTGCCACGGCGACGCGTTGGCGCTCGCCGCCGGAGAGACGCCCGGGGTGGGCGCGGGCGTGGCGGTCGATGCCGAGCGACTCCAGGAGCTCGGCCGCCCGCCTCCGGGCCTCGGCGCGCGGGACGCCGGCCAGCTCGCCGGCCAGCACCACGTTGTCCGCCACCGTCAGGTCGTCCAGCAGGTTGAAGAACTGGAACACCATGCCGATGGTCCCGCGCCGGAAGCGGGCCGAGCCGGCCTCGCCCAGCTGGTCCACCCGCGTCCCGGCGACGGTCACCGTGCCCTCGCTCGGCCGGTCCAGCCCGGCCACCAGGTTGAGCAGGGTGGACTTCCCGCTCCCCGAGGGCCCGAGCACGGCCACCGACTCCCCCTCCCGCACCGTCAGCGACACCCCGTCCAGGGCCGCCCGCGCCCCCTCGTAGTGGCGGCTGACACCGCTCAGTTCGATCACCGGCTCGCTGCCCATGCCCCGCTCCTCAGCCCGTCCATCGGTTGACGTGGACGAAGGTACGGACGGGCGGCCCGCCCCCGCGTCCGCCGCTCGCGGCAGATTCCGTACCGCGCAGGAGGTACACCGCGCGCCGTCATCCCTGCGATGTAGTCGCCGGGTGTACGGGCCGCAGCCACCCGCAGGGCTGTGCCGGGCGCGGCCGGGCCGTCACAATGGCCCGGTGATCATCCATCCGACGGTGCGACGCCTGCTCGTGCCCGCAGACGCGAGGCCGCTGCCGCCGCGCAGTCTCGCCTTCGACGCGGCGCTGGCGCTGTTCCTGGCGCTGGCCGCCGGCCGCTACGCCTCGATCGCGCACGGGCCGGACGAGACCGCGTGGAAGGGGCTGCTCCCGCTGGTGCCGTTCGTCCCGCTGCCGCTGGTGCTGCGCCGACGCCACCCGCTGGCGGTGCTGTGGGCGGTGCTGCCGGCCGCGCTGCTGCTGCACCGCGCCTCCGAGGACATCGCCTACACGCTGGGCGAGGCGGTGATCATCGCCGCCTACAGCGCCGCCGCGTACGGGCGCGGGCGCCGGCCCGTGCTGCTGAGCCTGGCGGCCGCCACCGCCGCCCTGGTGGTGGTGTTCGGCGCCGCGAAGCTGCCGCACTTCCCGAACTCGGTGATCGCCGTTCTCGCCATGGTGCCCGTGCTCGCGGTGGCCTGGGAGCTGCGGATGTGGCGCCGGCGCGTCGACGAGGAGCGCGAGCGGCGCTCGGACCTGGAGCGGGCCCAGCTGGCCGCCCTGGAACGTGCGGTGGAGCTCGAACGGGCCCGCATCGCCCGGGAGTTGCACGACGTGGTGACGCACAACGTGAGCATGATGACCATCCAGGCCGGCGCCGCCCGCAAGATCCTGGACACCGCCCCGGACAGGGCCCGCGAGGCGATGTCCGCCGTGGAGGCCGGAGGGCGGGCGGCGATGACCGAACTGCGGCACGTGATGGGCCTGTTGACGATCGACTCGGAGACGGCCGAGGACCCGGCGGCAGGCGCCGACCTCAGCCCGCAGCCCGGCCTGGACCGGCTCGACGCCCTGCTCGACGGAGTCCGCCGGGCCGGCCTGCCGGTGGCGCTGACCGTCCGGGGCGAGCCGAGGCCAGTCCCCTCCGGCGTCGGGCTGGCCGCCTACCGCGTCGTCCAGGAGGCCCTGACCAACACCGTCAAGCACGCGGGCGGAGCCGAGGCCGCCGTGACCGTCGAGTACGCCCCCGACCGCCTGCGGGTGGAGGTCGTCGACTCCGGGGGCCGACGCACCGGCGCCGCCTCCACCGGCAACGGCCGCGGCCTGCTCGGCCTGCGCGAACGCCTCGCCGTCTACGGCGGCACCCTGCACACCGGCCCCCGCACCCGCGGCGGCTACCGCGTCAAGGCCCTGATCCCGCTGGAGATTTCGTGAGCGCGCTGCGCGTGGTGGTGGCCGACGACCAGGCCCTGGTCCGCACCGGGTTCCGGCTGATCCTGGAGTCGGAGGGCATCGAGGTGGTGGCCGAGGCCGAGGACGGCGAGCAGGCCGTGGCCGCCGTGCGCCGCACCCGGCCGGACGTGGTGCTGATGGACATCCGGATGCCCGGCCTGGACGGTCTGGAGGCCACCCGGCGCATCCTCGCGGAGCCGTCCGCCGACGCGCCCCGGATCATCATGCTGACCACCTTCGACCTGGACCACTACGTGTACGCGGCGATGGCCGCCGGGGCGAGCGGCTTCCTGCTGAAGGACGTCACCCCCGAGCACCTGGCCGCCGCCGTCCGCCTGGTGCGCACCGGGGACGCGCTGCTCGCCCCCGCGATCACCCGTCGACTCGTCGAGCGCTTCGCCCGTCCCGACACCGGACCGGAAGCGGCCTCGGCCCCGCACCGGGAGCTGTCCACGCTCACCCCGCGCGAGCTGGAGGTGACCACCCTGCTGGCGCGCGGGCTCAGCAACGCCGAACTCGCCGCCCGGCTGGGCCTGTCGGAGGCGACGGTGAAGACCCACGTCGCCCGCATCCTCGCCAAGCTGGGCCTGCGCGACCGCGCCCAGGTGGTGGTCGCCGCGTACGAGACGGGGCTGGTCAGCGTGGGCTCGGCGCAGGCCTGAGAAGCAGTGGCAGCGGGAACCCTCCCGGGTTCCCGCCGCCGGAGCGCTCAGGTCACACCAGGTCGAACCGGTCCGCGTTCATGACCTTGACCCAGGCCGCGACGAAGTCCGCGACGAACTTCTCCTTGGCGTCGTCCGAGCCGTACACCTCGGCCACGGCCCGCAGTTCGGCGTTGGAGCCGAACACCAGGTCCGCCCGACTGCCGGTCCAGCGCACGGCGCCGGACTCGTCCCGGCCCTCGAACACGTCGGCGGCCTCCGAGACGGCCTTCCAACTGGTGCCCAGGTCCAGCAGGTTGACGAAGAAGTCGTTCGTCAGCACGCCGGGGGTGTCGGTCAGGACGCCCAGCGCGGACTGCTGGTGGTTGGCACCCAGCACAC
Source organism: Kitasatospora sp. NPDC101183 (assembly GCF_044767945.1). Lineage (NCBI taxonomy): Bacteria > Bacillati > Actinomycetota > Actinomycetes > Kitasatosporales > Streptomycetaceae > Kitasatospora > Kitasatospora sp. NPDC101183. Next base: position 36,322 of record NZ_JBIWOW010000015.1, read on the forward strand.
GCAAGCCCCCGACCAGGACGGTCAGTTCGGGCGCGCTGAGGTTCAGCAGGTTCGCCTTGTCGAGCAGCAGGTACTCGGCCGGCAGCCGGTTGCCCTTGCCGACCCAGTTGCGGAAGCCGTCCGCCTTGGGCTCCAGGGCGGCGAAGGACTCGACGTCGGTGAGCTCCTGCGGGGCGTCGACGCGGCCGGCCGCGAACGGCACCTCGACGGCCAGGCCGGCCGCGCGGGCCGCCTGCTCGACGCCGACGCCGCCGGCCAGCACGATCAGGTCGGCCAGGGAGACCTTCACCGCGCCGGACTGCGCGTTGAACTCCTGCTGGACGCCTTCGAGGGCGCGCAGCACCCCGGCCAGGCGGTCGGGCTCGTTGACCTCCCAGCCGCTCTGCGGCTGCAGCCGGATGCGGCCGCCGTTGGCGCCGCCGCGCTTGTCGCTGCCGCGGAAGGAGGAGGCGGCGGCCCAGGCGGTGGAGACCAGTTCGGAGACGGACAGGCCGGTGGCGGCGATGCGGCGCTTGAGGTCGGCGACGTCCGCCGCTCCCACCTGGTCGTACTCGACGGCGGGCAGCGGGTCCTGCCACAGCAGGTGCTCGGCGGGAACCTCCGGGCCGAGGTAGCGCACGACCGGGCCCATGTCGCGGTGGGTGAGCTTGTACCAGGCGCGGGCGAAGGCGTCGGCGAAGGCCGCCGGGTCCTCCAGGAAGCGCCGGGAGATGGGCTCGTAGACCGGGTCGAAGCGCAGCGACAGGTCGGTGGTGAGCATGATCGGCGTGTGGCGCTTCGACGGGTCGTGCGCGTCCGGGACGGTGCCCTCGCCGGCGCCGTCCTTGGGCTTCCACTGGTGGGCGCCGGCGGGGCTCTTCGTGAGCTCCCACTCGTAGCCGAACAGCGTCTCGAAGAAGCTGTTGTCCCAGGTGATCGGGGTGGCCGTCCAGATGCCCTCCAGACCACTGGTGATCGCGTCGCCGCCGACGCCGGTGCCGAAGCTGCTCTTCCAGCCGAGGCCCTGCTGCTCGATGGGCGCGGCCTCCGGGTCCGGGCCGACGTTGTCGGCCGGGCCGGCGCCGTGGGTCTTGCCGAAGGTGTGACCGCCGGCGATGAGCGCGACGGTCTCCTCGTCGTTCATCGCCATCCGGTAGAAGGTCTCGCGGATGTCGCGGGCTGCGGCGATCGGGTCGGGATTGCCGTTGGGGCCTTCGGGGTTGACGTAGATGAGGCCCATCTGGACAGCGGCGAGCGGGTTCTCCAGCTCGCGGTCGCCGGTGTAGCGCTCGTCGCCGAGCCAGGTGGTCTCGGGGCCCCAGTAGACGTCCTCGTCGGGCTCCCACTCGTCGACGCGGCCGCCGCCGAAGCCGAAGGTCTCGAAGCCCATGCCCTCCAGGGCGACGTTGCCGGTGAGGACGATCAGGTCGGCCCAGGAGAGGGCGCGGCCGTACTTCTTCTTCACCGGCCAGAGCAGGCGGCGGGCCTTGTCCAGGCTGGCGTTGTCGGGCCAGCTGTTGAGCGGGGCGAAGCGCTGCTGGCCCCCGCCGGCGCCGCCGCGCCCGTCGCTGATCCGGTAGGTGCCGGCGCTGTGCCAGGCCATGCGGATCATGAACGGGCCGTAGTACCCGAAGTCGGCCGGCCACCACTCCTTGGAGGTGGTCAGCACCTCCTGGATGTCCCGTTTGACGGCGGGCAGGTCGAGGGTGCCGAACGCGGCCGCGTAGTCGAAGTCGCCGCCGAGCGGGTTGGCCACGGCGGGGTTCTTCGCGAGGATCTTGAGGTTGAGGCGCTCCGGCCACCACTGGCGGTTTCCGCCGCCCTGCGTGGGGTGCGGGGCCCGGCCGTGGATCACCGGGCAGCCTTCCGCCTTCGCCGCCTCGCCGGTTGCATCGTGGTTGTCAGACATGGGAATCCTTCCGTACAAGGCGGATCACGGTGTCTTCTCTGCTACCTAGGCTATCGCCGGAGCTGATCCTACGATGGACGTAATCCAGGTCAAGAACGACACCAATCCCGTATCCGCTCGGCAACCGGACGACCTCGGACACCGTTGGTAAAATCCGTTCTTCCCATTGACCTGAATAGGTGAACCGATATGAGTGACCTGCTGGAAAGACTGCGCGGGCGCGGCTGGCGCCTCACCTCCCAGCGGCGTGTCGTGGCCGAGGTGCTGGACGGCGACCACGTCCACCTGACCGCGGACGAGGTGCACGCCCGGGCGGCCGCGCGCCTGCCGGAGATCTCCCGGGCGACGGTCTACAACACGCTCGGCGAGCTGGTCACCCTCGGCGAGGTCATCGAGGTCTCCACCGACGGGCGGGCCAAGCGCTACGACCCCAACGCGCACCACCCGCACCACCACCTCGTCTGCACCCGCTGCGGCACCATCCGCGACGTCCACCCCACCGGGGACCCGCTGGCGGAACTGCCCGCCGACGAGCGCTTCGGCTTCGCCGTCTCGGGCGCCGAGGTCACCTACCGCGGGCTCTGCCCGACCTGCGCGGGCTGACGGCGGCGGAGTCCCTCAGGGCGGGACTTCCGGGCCGGAACCAGGACGTGTAGTGTCCCGGTTATGCGGATGGGCGAAGGCGTCGAGTGGGGGCTGCACTGCTGCCTCACCCTGGCCTGGCTGGGCGATGAACACCCCGTGCCCACGGCCCGGTTGGCGGCCTGGTTCGACCTGCCGCCCGCCTACCTGACCAAGCGCCTACAGGCGCTCGTACGGGCCGGCGTCCTCACCTCCACCCCGGGCGCGAAGGGCGGCTTCCGGCTCGGCCGGGCTCCCGAGCGGATCACGCTCATGGACGTGGTCGCCGCGATCGAGGGCACCGAGGAGGCCTTCCGCTGCACCGAGATCCGGCAGCGCACCGAGGGCGCCGCGGCGGCGGGCGGCGACTTCCGCCACGCCTGCGGCGTCGCCACCGCGATGCGCCGGGCCGAACTGGCCTGGCGCCGCGAACTCGCCGCCCAGACGGTGGCCGACCTGATGGCCGCCGCGCCCGCCGGCGCAGCCGAGCGCACCCGGCGCCACTACGCCCGCGGCTGATCCCCCGCACCACGAACACCACGAACAGCCTCCTCCTTCACTTGCCGGGAGAACCTGGATGTCCAATGTCTCGATTAAGCCCGCGCCGCCGCAGGCCCCGCCCGCCGGCCTCTCCGCCACCCTCGTCCTCGCCCTCGGCACCTTCGCCGTCGGCACCGACGCCTTCGTGGTCGCCGGGTTCCTGCCGCCCATGGCCGAGGACCTGCACGTCGGCACGGCCACCGCCGGCTGGTCCGTGACCGCCTTCGCCGCCGCCTACGCCCTCCTCTCCCCCGTCCTCGCCACCCTCCTCGCCCGCCTCCCGCGCCGGACGCTGCTGATCGCCGCCCTGGCCACCCTCGGCCTCGCCAACCTCGGCTCCGCGCTCGCCCCCTCGATGGCCGTCCTGCTCCTCACCCGGGTCCTCGCGGCCGCCGGAGCCGCCGCCTACACCCCCAACGCCGGTGCGGCGGCGGCCTCCCTCGTCCGCCCCGAGCAGCGCGCCCGCGCCCTGGCGGTGGTGGTCGGCGGGCTCACCGTGGCCACGGCCGTCGGCGTACCGCTGGGCAACGCGGCCAGCCACTGGGCGAGTTGGCGGGTGACGCTCGCGATCGTCGCGGGCCTGTGCCTGGCCGTCGCGGCCGTGCTCGCCCCGATCATGCCGCCCGTCCCGGGCAGCCCCCGGGTGCCGCTGCGCACCCGCCTCGCCGTGCTGCGCCGCCCGGCCGTGCTGACCGTCCTGCCGCTGACCGTCCTCGGCATGGCCGCCGGGTACACCGCGTACGCGTACAGCGTCCCGGTGCTGACGGCCGTTCACGTCCCCGAGCACGCCGTGCTGTGGATGCTCCTCCTGTACGGGCTGGGCGCGGTGGGCGGCAACCTCGCCTCCGGCTGGGCCACCGACCGGTTCGGCTCCTCCGTCGTCCTGACCGCCGGCTACGCGGTGATGGCCCTCGCCCTCGGCGCGCTCGCCTGGCTCGCCGCCTCCGGGGCCGACGCGGTGCCCCTGGTGGGTGCACTGGTCCTGCTGTGGGGGGCGAGTTGCTGGTGCCAGACCCCGCCGCAGCAGCACCGGCTGATCGAAGTCGCCCCCCAGGAGGCCCCGTTGGTGGTCTCGCTCAACTCCTCGGGCATCTACGCGGGCATCGGCCTCGGGGCGACCCTCGGCGGCTCCGCGCTCGGTTCGGGCGCCGGGCCGGTGTACGGGCTGGGCGCGGCCCTCTCGGTGGCGGCGCTGCTCTTCCTCCGGCTGAGCCTGCGCCGGTCGCGCCCGTCCTGAAGCCCCTCCCTGACGGCCGGTCCTGACGCCCCGTGAGCCGAGCAGGTGATTCCGTGGCGATCATCGGACCGTCGCGGCTTCGTCACCCGGACCGGTGAGCGCGCTCACTGTACGTTGCGCCCGTCGTCTGACTCGCGCGCCGCCCCCGCACGGGGGCGGCGCGCCCAGGTTGCGAGGAGCGCCCCGAGTGATCCCCCTCTTCCGATTCCGCCCCCGGTGGCCCTCCCGGCCGCTCTGGGCGCCACCCCGCAGACGGCCCGGAACGAACCGGGCACGGCGCGGCGCGGCGGCGCTCACGGCGGCGCTGGCGCTGACGGCGGTGTCCGCACCGGCCGTCGCCTACGAGGATCCGAGCGGCGCGGGAACGGGGGTCCAGGGCAAGAACGGCTACCGGGTGCTCCCCTTCCCCTCCGGGATGGAGATGACCGCCGCCGTCAGCGGCAACAACGACGTGCTGCAGGGCCTGACCCTGAGCGCCATCGGCAGCCCGGCGGCCTCGAACTACCAGCCCCAGGTGAACCCCGCCACCGCGTGGGCGGCCAATATCAAGACCGTACCGGCGCAGAACTGCCCGGCGAACTCCACCTGCCCCGCCGGAGTGCTGACACTCATCTTCAAGCACCCCGTACGCGATCCGATCCTGAACATCGGCGGTCTGGGCGCCGGCCTCGTCAACAACGGGGTCAACGGCGGCGCCTACACCCAGCTCAGGCTGACCGGCACGGACCAGCCCGCGACCATCGGCCCGGCCAACGCGGGAGCCACTCTGCTGGTGGACGGTCAGACGATCCGCCCCAGGAGCCGCACCGCGAGGGCGAACTGCCAGGACGCCGACGTGGCGCTCCGGGCCGGCTGCGGCAGCGTGCCCGTGCAGGGCACGGTCAAGAGCCTCACCTTCCTGATCGAGTTCGTCACCCAGAACGTCGGGGCGGCCTCGGACGCGAGCAACGGCAACGACCAGTGGACGATCTCCTCGGTCGTCCGCAACGACTGCTCCAACGCCCCGGCCTCGTACGGCAACGCCTCCCACGTGCTCAGCGACCTGACCCTGGGCCGGACCGTCGGCGAGGACGTGGCGAACACCTCGATCACGCAGGCGTGCCGGGCGGACGGGTCGGCCAACGACCTCAACCCGGACTTCTCGGGCCTCAACGTGGACCAGGCCGGGAAGACGTACTCCCTGACCGTCCCGGTCAACGGCGTGAGCGCCGACGCCTACGCCGCCGCGTGGATCGACTTCACGGGCTCCGGCTCCTTCTCCACCGCCCAGCGCGCCACCGCCGCCGTCGCGCCGGGGCAGACCAGCGCGACCTTCACCTGGACCGTCCCGGCCGGGGTGGTGCCCGGGCCCACGTGGAGCCGCTTCCGGCTCGGCTACGACCAGGCGCAGGTGGAGTCGGCGACGGGCATGGCCGACTCCGGCGAGGTCGAGGACTGGCCGCTGCGGATCATCGGCCCGGCGAAGCTGACCCTGGCGAAGTCCGCCGACCCGGCCACCGTGGCCAAGGCCGGCGAGACCGTCACGTACTCGTTCAAGGTGACCAACAGCGGCGACGTCCCGGTGACCGACGTCCGGATCGACGAGAGCGCGTTCTCCGGCACGGGCGGCGCCCCGCGGATCAGCTGCCCCACCGGGAGCGTGGCGCCGGGGGACTCGGTGACCTGTACGGCGCGGTACACGGTGACACAGGCGGACGTGAACGCCGGCCGGATCACCAACACGGCCACCGCCACCGCGACGCCACCGGCCGGGATGAGGACCCCGGTCTCCGACCCGTCGACGACCACCGTCACCGCGACGCCGAGCCCCGCGCTCACCCTCGACAAGACCGTGGCCGAGACCGGCGCCCTGCGGGTCGGCGAGGTGCTGCACTACTCCTTCCTCCTCACCAACACCGGCAACGTCACCCTCACGGGGGCCGGCGTCGACGAGGGGACGTTCACCGGCAGCGGCGGCGCCCCCAAGGTCACCTGCCCGCCGGAGGCCGCCACCCTGGCCCCGGGTGCCACCGCGACCTGCACCGCGCAGTACACGGTGACGCAGGCGGACGTGGACGCGGGCAAGATCTCCAACACCGCGACCGGCACCGGCACTCCGCCCGGCGGCGGGACACCGGTCACCTCTCCCCCGTCCAGCACGGTGGTGCCGTTCGCCCCGACGCCCTCGCTCGAACTCGACAAGAAGGCCACCCCGGCCACCACGGGCAAGGGCGGTGACACCGTCACCTACGCGTTCACCGTCACCAACACCGGCAACGTCACCCTCACCGACGTCACGGTCGCCGAGGGCGCCTTCACCGGCACCGGGACGATGTCCGCCGTCACCTGCCCGGCCGGGGCCAAGTCCCTGGCCCCCGGCGCGCAGATCGTCTGCACCGCCACCTACACCCTGACCCAGGCGGACGCCGACGCGGGCAAGGTCGACAACGCGGCCACGGCCACCGGCACCCCGCCCGGCGGCGGCACCCCCGTCACCTCCCCGCCCGGCAGCTCGACGGTGACGGTGCCGCCGGCGCCGGCGCTGACGGTGGACAAGTCCTCCGACAGGACCGGGATCGTCGCGGGCGAGACCATCACGTACGCGTTCACCGTCACCAACACCGGCAACGTCACGCTGACCAACGTCGGTGTGAACGAGACGAGTTGGACGGGCTCCGGCCCGGCCCCGCAGGCCACCTGCCCGGACGGCGCCACGTCGCTGGCCCCGGGTGCGCAGGTGGTGTGCACCGCCACGTACACGGTGACCCAGGCCGACGCCGACCGGGGCACCCTGCACAACGCGGCCACCACGACGGGCACCCCGCCCGGCGGGAACCCCCCGGTGACCTCCCCGCCCTCCTCCGTCGACCTCCCGCACGACTCCCAGCCGGCGCTGTCACTGGCGAAGAAGGCGACCCCGGCCACCGTCGGCAAGGCCGGTGACACCGTCACCTACACCTTCACCGCCACCAACACCGGCAACGTCACCCTCACCGACGTCACCGTCGCCGAGGGCGCGTTCACCGGCACCGGGACGATGTCCGCCGTCGCCTGCCCGCCCGGCGCGACCTCGCTCGCGCCCGGCCAGAAGACCGACTGCACCGCCACGTACACGGTGACGCAGGCGGACGTGGACGCCGGGAAGATCGACAACAGCGCCACCGCCACCGGCACCCCGCCCGGCGGCGGCACCCCGGTCACCTCCCCGCCCGGCACCACCGAGGTCACCGCCAAGCCCGCGCCCGGGCTGACCATCGCCAAGAAGGCGGACCCGGCGACCGCCGGCAGGGCCGGTGACACGATCACCTACTCCTTCACCGCCACCAACACCGGCAACGTCACCCTGACCAACGTCTCCGTCACGGAGGGCGCCTTCTCCGGCACCGGGACGATGTCCGCCGTGACCTGTCCGGAGGGCGCGAAGTCGCTCGCACCCGGCGCGCAGGTCGTCTGCACCACCACCTACACCGTCACCCAGGCCGACGTGGACGCCGGGAAGATCGACAACAGCGCCACCGCCACCGGCACCCCGCCCGGCGGCGGGACCCCGGTCACCTCCCCGCCCGGCACCACCACCGTGACGGTGCCCCCGGCGCCCGGGCTGGGCATCGCCAAGAGCTCCGACACCAACGACCTCAAGGCGGGCGAGACCGTCACCTACTCGTTCACGGTGACCAACACCGGCAACGTCACACTGGCGAACGTCGCGGTGGCGGAGGGCTCGTTCTCCGGCGCCGGGAAGATGTCCGCGATCACCTGCCCGGACGCGGCGAAGTCGCTGGCGCCGGGCGCGCAGGTCGTCTGCACCGCCACCTACACGGTGACGCAGGCCGACGTGGACCGGGGCAGCATCGGCAACAGCGCGACCGCCACCGGCACCCCGCCCGGCGGCGGCACTCCGGTCACCTCCCCGCCGGGGACGACCACCGTCCCCTCGCAGCCGGCTCCGGCGCTGAGCGTCGTGAAGTCCTCGGACCGGACGCAGCTCGTGGCGGGCGAGACCATCACCTACGCGTTCACCGTCACCAACACCGGCAACGTCACCCTCGCCGATGTGACGGTCGCCGAGGGCGCCTTCACCGGCAGCGGGACGATGCCTGCCGCCACCTGCCCGGACGGCGCGAAGTCGCTCGCACCCGGCGCGCAGGTCGTCTGCACCGCCGCCTACACCGTCACCCAGGCCGACGCCGACCGGGGCACCCTGCACAACGCGGCCACCGCCACCGGCACCCCGCCCGGCGGGAACCCCCCGGTGACCTCCCCGCCCTCCTCCGTCGACCTCCCGCACGACTCCAGGCCGGCGCTCAGCATCACCAAGGCGGCCTCACCGGCCCTCGTCCACAAGGCCGGTGACACCGTCACCTACACCTTCACGATCACCAACACCGGCAACGTCACCGTCAAGGACGCCGCCGTCGCGGAGGGCTCGTTCTCCGGCACCGGCGGCGCCCCGCAGGTGACCTGCCCGGACGCGGCGAAGTCGCTGGTGCCCGGCCAGAAGGTCGTCTGCACCGCCGTCTACACGGCGACGCAGGCGGACGTGGACGCGGGCCGGGTCGACAACACGGCCACCGCGACGGGCACCCCGCCCGGCGGCGGGACGCCCGTCACCTCGCCGCCCGCCACGACGGAGTTCAGCTCGGTGCCCGCGCCGGGTCTGAGCGTGGTCAAGAGCTCCGACAAGAGCGACCTCGTCGCCGGTGAGACGATCACCTACGCGTTCACCGTCACCAACACCGGCAACGTCACCCTGCACGCCGTCACCGTGACGGAGGGGAGGTTCTCCGGCAGCGGCACCCTGTCGCCGGTCCGCTGCCCGGAGCAGCCGCTCGCTCCCGGCGCCCAACTGGTCTGCACGGCCACGTACGTGGTGACCCAGGCCGACGTGGACCACGGCTCGCTGACCAACAGCGTCACCGCCACCGGCACCCCGCCGCACGGCGACCCGGTCACCTCCCCGCCCTCGGACGCGAAGGTGCCCGCCACGCCGACGGCGGGCCTGGAGCTGGTGAAGAAGGCGAGCACCGACCGGGCCGAGAAGGCCGGGCAGGTCATCACCTACACCTTCACCCTCACCAACACCGGCAACGTCACCCTCACCCAACCGGCCGTCCAGGAGGGCGAGTTCAGCGGCCACGGCACCCTGAGCCCGGCCACCTGCCCGGACGGGCCGCTCGCCCCGGGCCGCAGCCTGGAGTGCACGGCCACCTACACCGTCACCGCCGCCGACCTCACCGGCCGGCCGCTGCGCAACACGGCGACCGCCACGAGCCACGGGCCGGACGGCAACCCCGTGGTCTCCGACCCATCCACCGCGACGGTCGACGCCCCGGCCCCCGTTCCGCCGCTGCCGCCCACCGGCGGCCACGGCGAACTCGCGGGCACGGCGGCCGTGCTGGTCCTGACGGGCGGCGCGCTGAGCCTGCTGGTCGTCCGGCAGCGCAGGCGCCGTGAGCAGTAGCCGGGCCCCGGCCTGACGCAGGAGGAGAGGGGCACCCGCCAGGCGGCGGGTGCCCCTCTCCCCTTGTGTCCCGGACTAGTTGAACACCAGGACGTCGGTGCGCATCGGGATCGAGCTGCCCCAGTCGATGTTGATCTTGAAGGTCACGATCCCGTTGGCGGGGGCGATGCTCGACACCTGGAACGGCGCGGCTCCGACGAAGCGGTGCCCGTTCCCGTCGATCTCGGAGGCCGTGATCACGACGGTCGAGTCGATCCCGATGACGTTCCACGGGAGCTGGAGGTTGAAGACCCCGTGCGACGGGGTCCACGTCCACCAGGCCCGCCACACCGCTCCGACGTTGCCGCCGATCTGCGTGAGGCCCTGGTCGAGGGTGGGCACCGAGGTGTCGAGGATCTCGGGGGCGGAGGATTCGGTCATGACGTCACTCCTTACGCCGGGAGGGCCTTCGAGCCCTCCGAACACTTTGAGTGTCGGTCAGTGTGCGGAGCGTCTGCAATCACTCGTGAGAGTGAACTCCGGCGCACCGCTGTGTCATTGCCGGCCCCGCCGGACGGGCCCTAAGCGGTCCGGCGGGCCCCCTCGGCGGGGACGGCGGTGAGGGTGCGCGGCTCGGTGAGGCCGGCGCGGCGGAAGGCCGCGGCCACCTCGGCGGCGACGCGCTCGGCCTCGGCCGCGTCGACCAGGGCGATGACGGAACCGCCGAAGCCGCCGCCCGTCATCCGTGCGCCGTGGGCCCCGGCGGCGACGGCGGCCTCGACGGCGAGGTCCGTCTCGCGGCAGGAGACCCGGTAGTCGTCGCGCAGGGAGGCGTGGCCGGCGGTGAGAATCGGGCCGAGTCCGGTGAGGCGGCCGGCGTCCAGACAGTCGACGGCCGCCTCGACGCGCGCGTTCTCCGTCACCACGTGCCGCACCAGCGGGACCAGCTCGGCGGGGAGTCGCCCCAGGGCCGACGGCAGGTCGGCGGGCGCGAGGGAGCGCAGGGCGGGCAGCCCGAGGAGGGCGGCCGCGCGTTCGCAGCCCGCGCGCAGGGCGGCGTAGGCGCCGTCGGCCAGGTCGTGCTTGACCCGGGTGTCGAGCACCAGCAGGGCCAGGCCCGCGCCCGCCAGGTCGATCGGTACCTGACGCATCGTCAGGTCGCGGCTGTCCAGGAAGAGCGCGGCGCCCGGGCGGCAGCACATCGAGGCCATCTGGTCCATGATCCCGCAGGGCACGCCGACGAAGGCGTTCTCCGCCCGCTGGGCGAGCAGGGCCAGCTCGGGCGCCGAAAGGCCCAGCCCGTACAGGTCGTTGTACGCGGCGGCGACGGCGCACTCCAGGGCGGCGGAGGAGGAGAGCCCGGCGCCGGTGGGCACCTCGCTGTCCAGCCGCAGGTCGGCGCCGCCGACCTCGTACCCCGCCTCGCGCAGGGCCCAGACGACGGCGGCCGGGTAGGCGGCCCAGCCGGGCACCGACCCGGGGACGAGGCCGGCCACGGCCAGCTCCACGACCGGACCCCCGGCCTGGGCGGACCACAGGCGCAGCAGGCCGTCCGCACGGCGGCGGGCCTGGGCGCGGACGGACTGCGGGAGGGCGATCGGGAGGACGAACCCGCCGTTGTAGTCGGTGTGTTCGCCGATCAGGTTGACCCGGCCGGGGGCGGCCCACTCCCCCTCGGGGGCCTGGCCGAAGAGCTGCTCAAACGTGCTCATGCTGCGACCTCCCGCAGCCGGCGGGCCGCGTCCTCGGGGGTGACGTCGTTGACGAAGGCGTCCATGCCGGACTCCACGCCGGCCAGGTACTTGAGCTTGTCGGCGGTGCGCCGGATGGTGAACAGCTCCAGGTGCAGGGCGAGTTCCTCGCCGTGGGCGGCCGGGGCCTGGTGCCAGGCGGAGATGTACGGGGTGCGGCCGCCGCCGAAGAGGCGGTCGAAGCGGCGCAGCAACTCCAGGTAGAGGTACGGGAATTCGGAGCGCTGCTGCTCGTCCAGGGCGGTGAGGTCGGGGACCCGGCGGTGCGGGTGGAGGTGCACCTCGTAGGGCCAGCGGGCGGCGAAGGGGACGAAGGCCGTCCAGTGCTCGCCGCTGAGCACCACCCGTTCGCCGTGGGCCCGTTCGGCGGCGAGCAGGTCCTCGAAGAGGTTGCGGCCGGTGGCGGCGCGGTGGGCGGCGGCCCGGTCGACGGCGCGGGCCGTGCGCGGGGCGGTGAAGGGGAAGGCGTAGATCTGGCCGTGCGGGTGGGCGAGGGTGACGCCGATCTCCGTGCCCCGGTTCTCGAAGCAGTAGACCTGCTCGACGCCCGGCAGCGCGGAGAGTTCGGCGGTGCGGTCCGTCCAGGCGTCGAGGACGAGCCGGGCGCGCTCGGGGGTGAGGTCGGCGAAGGAGGCGTCGTGGTCGGCGGTGAAGCAGACCACCTCGCAGCGGCCGGCGCCGGGGCCGCTGCGCCACAACCCGTCGGCGGCATCGGTGAGTTCGGCGGGCGGGCCGGCCAGGGAGGGGAAGCGGTTCTCGAAGACGGCGACCTGGTAGTCCTCCGCCGGGATCTCGCTGAGCCGGCCGTCGCGGGACGGGCAGAGCGGGCACTCCTCGGCCGGGGGGCGGTAGGTGCGGGCCTGGCGGTGGGCGGCGATGGTGACCCAGTCGCCGGTGGCGGGGTCGAGCCGCACCTCGGAGCCGTGGGAGGCCGGGTCGAGGGGCCGCCGGTCGACGCTCTCGCGGGGCACGGCGGCGCCCCGGTCGTAGTAGGTCAGCCGGCGTCCGTCCGCGAGGGAGGTGACGGTCCTGGCGGTGGGCTGGGGCATGGGCGGGCTCGTCTTCCTCGTCCTCGGCCGGGAGTGATCCAACAGGATTCAACAGGCTCGAACAGTATCCAACGAAACCCGGTGTCCGGAAGTGTTGGGTTCCTGCGATGATGGGCGTGCCGCGCTTTCCGCCCCGACCCGAGGAGTCGTGCATGACCGACCGCGCCCAGCCGCTCGCCGACCGGCGCAGGGCGGTGATCCTGCAACGGGTCCGCCAGGAGGGCGGGGTCCGGGTCGCGGAGCTCGTCCAGGAACTCGGCGTCTCCGACATGACCGTGCGGCGGGACCTGGAGGTCCTCGCCGGGCGCGGGCTCGTCCACAAGGTGCACGGCGGCGCCGTACGGGCCGAGGCGACGACCGGGCGCGATCCCGGGTTCGCCGCGAAGGCCGTCCGGGAGCAGCCCGCCAAGGAGGCCGCCGCCCGGGCCGCCGCCGCGCTGGTGCCGCCCGGCTCGGCCGTCGCGCTGGCGGGCGGGACGAGCGTCTACGCCGTGGCCCGGCACCTGCGGGCCGTCGAGGGCCTGAGCGTGGTCACCAACTCGCTGCCGACCGCCGACCTCCTCGAACAGCCCGGGGAGGACGGCGCCCCCGCCCGGGCCGACGTCATCCTCACCGGCGGCGTCCGCACCCCCTCGCACACCCTCGTCGGGCCGATCGCCGACCTGACGATCCGCGCGCTCAACGTGGACGTGCTCGTGCTCGGCTGCCACGGCCTCTCCGCCGAGGCCGGGCTGACCACGCCCAACCCCCTGGAGGCCGAGACCAACCGCGCGTTCCTGCGGTCGGCCCGCCGGGTCGTGGTGGTCGCCGACCACACCAAGTGGAACGCCCTGGGGCTGGCCTCCTTCGCGCCGCTGGAGCAGGTGGACGTGCTGGTCACGGACGACGGCCTGGCCGCCGAACTTCGCTCGGAAGCCGCCGAGTTGGTCGGGGAGCTGATCGTGGCGCCGGTGTCGCCGATCTGAGGGACGCCCGAGAAGGGTGAGGTGCGGTGTCTTGTCCCGTTGCCCGTGCGGGGTGCCCGCCGTCAGGCTCGACTCCGGGACGGCGACCCGCGCCGCCCCTCCCGGAGGGAAGATGCCCATGTCCCGTACCCGCGCCCTGGGCGGCCGTTCGGCGGCCGCGCTCCTGGCCGCCTTCGCCCTGCTCGGCACCGGCACGGCGGCGAGCCAGGCGGCGCCCGTGCCGCAGGGCTCCGCTGCTGAGACGTCCACTGCTCGGACATCCGCTGCTCAGACATCCGAGCGGACCGCTCTGCAGAAGTCGCTTCAGGCCTTCGTCGACACCGGCGCCACGGCAGCCGTCGGCGAGGTCCGCCAGGACGGGCGGGCGCTCTGGCGCGGTCGGGCCGGCGTCGCCGACCTGACCACCGGCGAGCCCGTCCCCGCGCACGCCCGGTTCAGGATCGGCAGCGTCACCAAGACCTTCGTCGCCACCGTCGTCCTCCAACTCGCGGGCGAGCGGCGGCTCTCCCTCGACGACACGGTCGAGCACCTCCTGCCCGGCGCCGTGCCGAACGGGGGCGGCATCACCCTGCGCCAACTCCTCAACCACAGCAGCGGACTGGTCGACTACACCGATGCCCCGGGCATCGACCCCCAGACCGAGGAGCAGTGGCGCACCTGGCTCGCCGGGCCGCGCTGGCACACGTACCAGCCGGCCGAGCTGCTCGCCCTCGCCACCGCCCGGGCCCCCTACTTCCCTCCCGGACAGGGCTGGCACTACTCCAACACCAACTACCTGCTCGCCGGCATGATCATCGAGAAGATCACCGGGACCACCTGGCAGCAGGAGGTCGACGAGCGCGTCATCCAGCCGCTCGGCCTGCGCGACACCACCGTGCCCGACGTGTCGCCCCGGGTGCCCGGGCCGCACGCGCACGGGTACGTCAAGCTCTCGACCGGGCCGGTGGACATCACCGAGTTCAACCCGAGCGTCACCTCCGCCGCCGGGCGCGGCATCTCCACGGCCGCCGACCTCAACCGGTTCGTCGCCGCCCTGGTCGGCGGCGAACTCCTGGAGCCCGCCCAGCTCGCCGAGATGGAGCGGCTGACACCCGGTGCACCCGGGGGCGGGTACGGCATGGGGCTGATGCGATTCGACACCCCCTGCGGAGTGTTCTGGGGCCACACCGGAGGGGCGCCCGGGTACGAGACGGCGGTCGCCGGATCGGCCGACGGGCGGCGCCAGTTCTCGCTCTCGGTCAACCCGTACGACAACACCGACGCGGACGGCGGCCGGCGGGCGTTCACCACCTTCCTCCGGACGGCGGCCTGCGGCCCCACCGGGTGAACCCCCGACAGCCGCCCGCGTGCCGTCCGCCCGAGGGATGGTCACGGGCGGGGCAAACCCGCCCCGGGGACGACGGGGTGCGGGACCTCGGGGCGATGGCCCCGACCGCACCCCGGCGGCAGGCTCGACTCCAGGGCGGCGAACGGCGCCGGCCCCTCCCGGAGGGAAGCACCCCATGCCCCGTGCGCGCACCCGCAGGCTCGCCCTGCGCTCCACGGCCGCGCTGCTGGCCGCCGCCGCCCTGCTCGGCACGAGCGCGGCGACCGGCCAGGCGGCACCCGTTCCCCGGGCGTCCGAGCGTGCCGCCCTGAAGCAGGCCCTGCAGGGCGTCGTCGACACCGGCTCCTCGGCGGCCCTCGGCGAGGTCCGCCAGGACGGGCGGACGATCTGGCGCGGGGGCGCGGGCGTCGCCGACCTGGCCACCGGCGAGCCCGTCCCCGCGCGCGCCCGGTTCAGGATCGGCAGCGTGACCAAGACCCTCGTCGCCACCGTCGTCCTCCAACTCGCGGGCGAGCGGCGGCTCTCCCTCGACGACACGGTCGAGCACCTCCTGCCGGGCGCCGTGCCGAACGGGGGCGGCATCACCCTGCGCCAGCTGCTCAACCACACCAGCGGGTTGTTCAACTACACCGACGCCCCGGGCATCGACCCCCAGACCGAGGACCAGTGGCGCGCCTGGCTGGCCGGGCCCCGCTGGCACACCTACACGTCCGCCGACCTGCTCGCCCTCGCCACCACCCGCGCCCCGTACTTCCCGCCCGGGCAGGGCTGGCACTACTCCAACACCAACTACCTGCTCGCCGGGATGATCGTCGAGAAGGTCACCGGGAACCCCTGGCAGGAGGAGGTCGAGGAGCGGATCGTCGAGCCGCTCGGCCTGCGCGACACCAGCATGCCGGGCCTCTCCACCCGGCTCCCCGGGCCGCACGCGCACGGGTACGTCAAGCTCTCCACCGGCCCGGTGGACGTCACCGAGCTCGACCCGTCCGTCCTCTCCGCCGCCGGGAGCGGCATCTCCAGCGCCGCCGACCTCGACCGGTTCATCGCCGCCCTGCTCGGCGGCGAGCTCCTGGAGCCCGCCCAACTCGCCGAGATGACACGGACGGTGGAGGCCGGACCGGGCCGCGCGTGGGGGCTGGGGCTCGCCCGGTTCGACACCCCGTGCGGCGCGTTCTGGGGCCACAGCGGCGACCTGCCCGGCTACTCGACCATGCTCGCCGGATCGGCCGACGGGCACCGCCGGTTCACGCTCTCGTACAACCCGTACGACCACACCGACCCCGGCGCCGCCAAGGGCGCGGTCACGGCCTTCCTCGCCACGGCGGCCTGCGGCCCCACGAGATGACCCCGCGCCGCCGCCCTGTCAACCCCCCTCCCGGCGCGGCGCTACCCTGCTGGGCATGACACAGACGCATCCGTCCCCGACCACCGAGGCTGCCGCCCTGGCCGCCGCCGGGGCCGGGGCCCAGCGGTACGACCTGGGTTCGGCGCTGATCGCGGCCGGGGACGACGCCACCGTCGTCCTCGTCGAGCCCGGGGACCGCCCCGGGCTCGACGGCGTGCAGGACGCGGGCACGGTGCTGCTGACCGGCGCGCCCGTCGACGGGCTGCACACGCGGTTCGTCCACCCCGCCGAGCGGCCGATCCACGTCTACGCCCGGCTCGACGGGGCCTGCCTCCCGCTCGGCGCGGCGATCGCCGCACGGACCGAGTCCGCCGCGCCCGCGATCTCCCACGTCCGGCTGCAGTTCGAACAGCCGCTCGGCCGCGCCCTGTTGGACCTCGTACGGCCCGTGCCCGCGCCCGGGCCGACCCCCGCCGTCGACTGGGTGGACGAGGTGGAGGCGCAGCCGCTGCGGGCGCTCGAAGCCTTCGCCCTCGGCTGGTTCCCGGCCGAGCAGCCGCCTGCCGAGGAGCCCGAACTCGGGCCGGTGCCACCGGCATTGGCCGCCTTCCACCGGCTGGCGCGGCGGCGCCCGGCCCTGCTGCGGTTCGGCAACCCGGTGCTGAAGCGCCCGCGCCGGGCCTCCGGGCCGCTCGGGGGCCGGCTGGTGTTCGCCGAGTGGCTCGGCGGCGGGATGGACTGGTCCGTCCCGTGGCCCCCGGAGGGCCCGGCCAAGGCCGACCCCCGGGTGTGGCACACCGAGGACCCGTACGGGGAGCCGGAGAGCGAGGTCGAGGCGGAGCCGCTCAGCCGCTTCCTGCTGCAGTTCACCCTGTACGAGGCGGTCAACTCCGCGCCGTACCAGGCCTGGGCGCTCAGCGCGCCGAACGAGCGGGTGGCGCCACTGCTGCGGATGCTGCGGCCCGTCCCGCTGGGCCCGTACCTGCCGGCGTACGGCGCCGTGCGGTTCCACGTGGCGCCCGGGCTGATCGCGCGCGTCACCGGGGACGAGCAGGAGGCGGTCGTCACCTTCGGTGCACTTCACCGGGCCGTGTTGACGCCGCTGTCGGCGCACGGCTTCGAATGGCACCGCTTCGACGGGTGACGCTCCTCAGATGGCGGCGGCCATGACCGGTCTCCCCGTCAACTCCACGCCCGCGTCCTGCAGTTCGTCGATCGCCTCCCGGGTGCTGCGTGGGGCGAGACCGGCCGTGTAGTCGAGCAGCACCCGGGTGGCGAAACCCGCCCGTACGGCATCCAGGGCCGTCGCCCGGACGCCGTGGTCCACGGCGGGCCCGACCACGTCCACCGCGTCCACGCCCCGGTCGTGCAGCCAGTCGGCGAGCGGGGTGCCGTCCTCGGAGAACCCCTCGAACCCGCTGGGGGAACCGGAGTTGCCCCCGGTCGAGAACACCTCGTCCACCACCCGCCCGTACGCACCCCGCCCCGCGCCCACCCCCAGAGCCGCGATCACCCGCGCCCACCCCTCCCGCTCCGGCCCCCGGATCAACTCGGCGATGGCCCCGGCCCGTTCCGCCCCTCCCCCACACAACTCCTCCTCCACGTCGACCACGATCAGCGCACGCGTCATCGGCAGGCTCTCTCCCTCTCCGGAGGTGAATGGCGGGCCCAGCTTGACGCGTTGACCGAGCGTAGACGAAGCGCCCACCCGACAGTTCACCCGAACGGAGCCCCGGCTCGGTGCCGCTCAGGACCCGCCTGGGGTGCGGCGCTGCTGGCGCGGGGGATCAGGTCGGTGGGGAGTTCCAGGCCGGTCGTCGGTGGGGCCTCGCCGCGGATCTGGGGGAGGAGGCGGGCGATGAGGGCGGTGGCGATGGCGCGGAGGGGGAGGCGGACGGAGGTGAGTGGGGGGTGGAGGTGGCGACTGAGGGGGGTGTCGTGGAAGCCGGTGACGGCGATGGCGGTGGCGGTGGGGCCGACGGTGAGGCCTTCGGCGCGGACGGCCTCGTAGACGTCGAGGGCCAGCAGGTCGTTGCCCGCCGCGAAGGCGGTCGGGCGGTCGGGGCCGCGCAGCAGGGCGCGGACGGCGGGGACGGTGGAGGCCGGTGGGGCCGGGGAGAGGCCGAGGCGGTGGGCCTCGGCGAGGAAGCCGGCCTGTCGGGCGGCCATCCAGGGCGGGGCGGAGGGCACCCCGAGGTAGCCGATGCGGCGGTGGCCCTGCGCCGCCAAGTGCCGTACCACGGTGGACATCGCCGCCTCGTTGGCGATGTCCACCCAGTGCTGCGGCTCCCCCGGGCCGGTGCGGCCGAAGCTGACGAAGGGGACGCCGAGCCCGGCGAGGTGGGCGATCCGCGGGTCCCGTTCCAGGACGTCGGCGACCACGAGCCCGTCGACCTGGCGGGAGGCGACGAGTTCGTCGATCGCGGCCGACGGGGCGGGCCGGCAGAGCAGGACCCGCTGGCCCTCGGCCCCGGCCGCGTCGACCAGCGCCTCCAGGAAGCCGGCCATCAGCGGGTTGGGGTCGAGGGGGTCGCCCACCGGGGCGAGGTAGCCGAGGACGCGCCGGGCGCCGCTGCGCAGGGAGCGGGCGGACTGGTCGGGCTGGTAGCCGAGTTCGCGGATCGCGGCGGTGACCCGTTCGAGGGTCTGCGGGCGGACGCGGTGGGGTGCGTTGATCGCGTTGGAGACGGTCTGCCGGGAGACCCCGGCCGCGCGGGCCACCTCCTCGATGGTGGTGGCGCCGCGCTGCGGCCGGTGCGGTCCCTCGGGCATCCCGTCCTCCGGTGGTCGTGCGGTCAGCGCCGGTGCAGGGTCAGCAGCCCGCCGCGCGGCACGGGGATCGCCTCCGCCCCGCCCAGGTCGACCTCGCCCTGCCTCAGGACGCGCCCGCGGGCGTCCCGCACGGTCGCCGTGGCCGCCCCGTGGGCGCCGGTGAGCCGGACGTCCGGGTCGGTGTCGGCGTTGGCCACCAGCAGGGTACGCCAGCCGTCGCCGGAGGCGTCCACCGGCAGAGCGGCGTAGCGGGCCACCACGACGGTGTCGGCTCCGCGCGCGACGACCATCGGGTAGCCGAGGTCGGGGCGGGCCGGGAGCAGCTCGCCGAGTTGCAGGGTGGCGGCGTGCTCGCGGAAGACGCCGAGCCAGAAGGCGATCGCCTCGCGCTGGCCCTCGCTCTGCGCGGCGAGGTCGACGGAGATCTGCGGGACGGAGAACAGCACGTTGATCAGGTGGCAGGCGACCTGCTCGGGCGGCTCGGCGGAGTGCCACATCAGCATGTCGGCGTGGACCGGGACGGGCCCGGCGGCGAGCCGCACGTCGATCGTCCGCTGCCGGTTCTCCTGCGGGCTGAGCGGGCAGTCGGTGGCGCGGATCATGGTGACGAACGGCCACAGGCCGGGGCCGACGTACGGCTGGCGGTGCTCGATCATCGCCTCCGGGTTCGCGGCGGTGATCCGGTCGCGGACGGCGGCGAGGAGGCGCTCGACGCCCTCGTCGACGCTCGCGCAGTCCGCGCCGGGGCCGGCCTCCGGGACGTCCTCGCGCTCGGCGGCTCGGGCGAACCAGTCGACGAAGTCGATCTTGAGGCCGTCCATGCCCCACTCCTCGACGGCGCGGGCGAGCCGGTCGGTGAGGAACGCGCGGACCTCGGGGTGGCGGGGGTCGGCGACGACGGCGCCCATGTGGGGGACGTCGGCGAGGGCGTGGTGGCCGATCCGCCGGTAGGCGGCGCTGTCCTTGCCGATGAACGGCAGCGCGTACCAGAGCAGGTAGCGCACGCCGAGGTCGTGCACCCGCTGCACGTGGTCGGCGGTGCCGGGCAGGGAGACGGGCTCCCAGTCGCCGCAGTGGGCGTAGCCGCGGGTGCGGTCGGCGGTCATCCAGCCGTCGTCCACGATGACGACGTCCATGCCGAGCTCCTTGCCGAGCGCGGCCTGGAACTCGACGCCCTCGGGCGAGACGTCCTGGTGCATGGAGTACCAGGTGGAGTAGGCGGGGCGGCGGGCGGCCTCGGGGATGTCGAGCGTCAGGCCCTCGCCCCACCAGGCGGCGAGGTCGGCCAGGGCGCGTCCGAAGTGCCGGCGGGAGGTGTCGATCCGGACGGTGAGCCGGTCGGCGGCCTGGGCCCAGAACCGGAACTCGCCGGTCTCCTCGACGACTCCGGCCCCGACCAGCACGTCCGGACGGCCGGCGGCGAAGGCGCAGAGCGCGACGTCCCCGGTGCCGACCAGCGCGGCGATCGGCGCCCCGAGGGCCGGTCCGGTGCGGCGCGGGGCGCTCCAGGAGGCGGGCAGCCAGCCGGTGCCGCGCGGCTCGGGCGTCCAGAGGGCGGTGGCGTCGACGCAGGGGAGGCGCCATTCGATCCGTACGTCCCCGGCGCCCGCGGCCGTCACCTCCAGGACGCCCTCGGCCACCGCGCGGGTCGTCCCGTTGCCGCTGACCCGCAGGTCCAGGCCCTCGGCGGGGAGCGGGCGCAGGCCGCCGGCGGTGGTGGGGGCGTGGGGTTCCCATACCTCGGTCATGCTCAGCCCTTCGTGGCGCCGGCCAGCAGGCCGGAGATGAACTGCCGTTGGAGGACCAGGAAGAGGACCACCATCGGCAGGGTGGACAGCGCCGTCCCGGAGAGGATGGCGCCGTAGTCGGTGTTGCTCTTGTTGCCGTGCAGGGTCGCGAGGGCGACCGGCAGGGTGTGCATGTCGGGGCTGCGCAGGGCGATCAGCGGCCAGGCGAACTGGTTCCAGGAGCCCAGGAACAGGAAGATGGACAGGGCCGCCAGCACCGGCCGCATGACGGGGACCACCACGCTGAACAGGACGCGGAGTTCGCCCGCGCCGTCGACCCGGGCGGCGTCCAGGAGTTCGTCCGGCAGGCTGCTCAGCGACTGCCGCATCAGGAAGATCGCGAACGGGACGCACAGGCCGGGCAGGATCAGCGCCTGGTAGGTGTTGAGCAGGCCGAAGTCCGTCATCATCGTGAACAGCGGTACCAGCACCACCTGTTCGGGCACCACGAGGGTGGAGAGCAGCAGCCCGAACAGCAGGGTGCGGCCGCGGAAGCGGAACTTGGCGAAGGCGTAGCCCGCGAGCAGAGCGACGACCAGCGCCCCGATGGTCTGGACTCCGGCCACCAGCAGGGAGTTGCCGACGACCCGGAGCAGGCCGATCTTGTCCTGGAGGTGGCTCAGGTTCTCGCCGAGGCTGCCGCCGGGCAGCAGGGCGGGCGGCCAGTCGAAGACCTCCGTGTCCTTGCGGGTGGCGGAGACCACCAGCCAGTAGAAGGGGGCGACGGACAGGCCGGTGACGCCGGCCAGGAGGAAGGTCAGCGGCCAGCCGCGCAGCTTCTTGAGTCGGGTCATCGCTCGCGCTCCCCCATCAGACGCATCTGGGCCGCGCCGAGCACCGAGACGATCAGGGTGAGCGCGTAGGCGACGGCGGAGGCGTAGCCGAAGTCGAAGTACCGGAAGCCGTTCTGGTACAGGTACATGGAGACGGTCAGGGTGGCGTTGTCCGGGCCGCCGCCGGTGAGCACGTAGGGCTCGTCGAAGAGCTGGAGCGTGCCGATGGTGGAGAGCACGACGGTGAACAGCAGCAGCGGGCGCAGCGCGGGGACGGTGATGGAGACGAAGCGGCGGATCGGTCCGGCGCCGTCGACCATCGCGGCCTCGTACAGCTCGGCGGGGATCGACTGGAGGCCGGCCAGATAGATGACGGCGTTGTAGCCGGTGTAGTGCCAGGTGAGCACCAGGACGACGGCCATCCGGGCCCAGAAGGGCTGGCCCATCCAGTCGACGGAGGGCAGTCCGACGGCGCTCAGCAGGCGGTTGACGACGCCGTCGTCGGTCTTGAGCAGGTAGGCGAACATCACGCCGGTGGCGACCAGGCCGGTGACGGAGGGCATGAAGACGCCGAGCCGCCAGACCGTACGCCCGCGCACGAAGAGGGAGTTGATGCCGACGGCCGTCAGCAGCGCGAGCCCGAGCATCAGCGGGACCTGGACGAGGAGGATCTCGCCGGTGTTGCGCAGGGCCGTCCAGAACAGCGGATCGTCCAGCAGGCGGCGGTAGTTGTCGAGGCCGGCGTCACGGGTGGCGGCGCCGGCGCCGGTGGTGAAGGACAGCCGCAGCGAGTCGAGGACCGGGTAGGCCTTGAACAGGCCGAAGGTCAGCAGGGCCGGGGCGAGCAGCAGGTACGGCAGGGCGGTGCGGCGCCACCGGCGGGGCCGGGGCGGCCGTTTCGCGAGGCGGCCGGGTCGGACGGCGGTGCTCACGCTCATGCGATCCCGCGCCCGGTCTGCTGGGCGAGCTGCTTGGCGGCGTCCTGGAGGACGGCGGCCGGGTCGGCGTCCTTGAGCAGGACCTTGACCTGGGCGTCGCTGACGAGCTTGAGGGCGCGGGCGTAGTCGCTGGAGTAGTTGGTGGGGTCGCCGCCGTCGCGGGCGAGGTCGGCGAAGGTCCTGAGCACCGGCTGGCCGCCGTAGTAGGCGCTGGTCGCGGAGTACAGCGGGTCGGACAGCGCCTCGGTGAGGGCGGGGAAGACGCCGCCGGCGGTGAACATGGCGTTCACGGAGGCGGGGCGGGTGACGGCGTACTCGACGAACTTCCAGGCGGCGCGGCGGCGCGGGCTGGAGGCGGCGACGGCGAGGTGGGTGGAGTTGACCAGGGCGGTGCGCTTCCCGCCCGGGGTGACCGCCGGGGGCTTGGTGAGGCGCCAGTTGCCGCTCTGGTCGGGGAACTTCTTCTCGAGGTAGTGCGCGACCCAGGCGGGCATCGCGGCCGCCCCGAGCTTGCCGGCCTTCATCACGGGCACCCAGTTCTGGACGCCGGGGGTGTCACCGACCAGCCCGGCCCCGTCCAGCCGCTTGATGATGCCCAGGGCGCGCACGGCCGCCTCCGAGCCGACGGTGATCTTCCCCTGGAGGTCGAAGTAGAAGGCCCCCTGGAGCTGCATCAGGCCCTGGAGGAAGTCGAGGTCCGGGGTGGGGTTGGCGGCCTTGTTGATCCCGATGACGGCGACGCCGGGGTTGGCGGCCTTGAACCGGTCGGCGACGGCGATGAGGTCGTCCCAGGTGGCGAGGACGGTGGGGTCGATCCCGGCCTTGTCGAAGTAGTCCTTGCGGTAGAAGAACCCGAGCGGGTTGACCTCCCAGGGCAGGGCGTAGGCGTGGCCGTCCTTGCCGGTGACGACCGGCCACAGGCCCTTGGTGAACTTGTCCTTGTGGGCGTCGGCGCCCAGCGCGCTGAGGTCGGCGAGGCCGCCGGGGAACTTCTCCTGGTAGCCGGGCAGGTAGTCGCAGCCGATGTGCAGGACGTCGCCGAGGCCCTGGCCGCCGGCCGCCATGCCGACGGTGATCTTGTCCCAGATGGCGGGCTCGCCGATGTCCTGGACGTCGACCTTGATGCCGGGGTTGTCCTTCTCGAAGGCCGGGACGATGCCGCGCAGGGCGTCGGCGGCGGTGGCCCAGGACCAGACGGTGACGGTGCCGGTGTCGGCGTCCCCGCCGGTGGCGTTCCCCGAGCCGGAGCCGCAGGCCGCGAGGGCCCCGCCTCCGGCGAGGGTGAGCAGGCCCGCTCCTGAGGCGCGGAGCAGATCGCGTCGTGAAAGGTGTGACATTGCATTCCTCTCGATGGGACGGCGCCGGAGGCAAGGGGGATGGGGTGGCGCTCGCGGATTTGAACGTTCAAATGCACAAAACAGAGCAGAACCAAACAGGTTCCAACGAGCGGGGAACAGCAAACGCCCGCCCTCCCCGTGCCGTCAAGACCTCGGCACGGGGAGGGCGGGCTCCGCAATCGTTCCGTTACCAGCCGGGCGCGCGGCGGTCTTCCTGATCGCTCGACAGGGATCGATCGACAGGAGCACCGCCACCCGGTCACTCGGGAGCCGCCCGACGCACGTAGGTTCGGGACTCCAAGGACCCCGAGGGACCGATCCTCACCTTCCCCGCCGAGGCGTGGTCCCGCTTCATCTCCGCCGTCAAGGCCGACGAGATCGCCTCTGTTTGACCGGTCGGCCCTCCCGGAATCCGGGAGGGCCGACCTCAACTCGCCCTACCACTCCGGGCACACGCGGCCGTCCCCACCGTTGGCCCCGAACCCCGCCAGGATTCCGAGCAGTTCCGTCCCGTCCCCCATGACCGTGCGAGAAGTCGACGGGGCGACTCTGCTGGCGAAGTAGCTCATCCGTCCGCCAACCCGCCCCACTCCCCTGCGCACCCACAATCCCGTGCACGAGAAGTCGGCCCCGCCGACTTCTCGTGCACGGATCACCACCCCGGCAACGGGCCCAACCCTTGTCTTCGGGCGGCCCGGCCACGTGTTGGCCGGGCCGCCCAAAAACTGCAGGAATCCAGTTTTGGGGGCCCGAGTGCCAGCGCCCAGGCCCGCCCAAGCACCCTCGCCGAAGCCGCAACCAGCCTCTCCTCGCCCCGGTCCACCCGTTCCGCGCAGGAAGTCGGCCAAGCCGACTTCCTGCGCGGGATGAGGAATCCTGCGGTCCTGCCGGGATCGATGCAGTTCCCTTTCGTCGCCCGCCGGAGGGTTCCGGCGGGCGACGGGACAAGAGCCCTGTGGCACATCAGGGGCGACAGGTCGGAATGCCCCCGAGACACGTGGCGGTGAACGAACCCCGGGCCCTGATGGTGGCGGTGACGATCCCGGTAGCCCAGTAGCCCAGTGGACGGTTGCGGAGCCGGGGCGGCGGCGCTTCGAGGTGGTTGGGGGGTGGAGGCCGCAGCCTCGCATTCTGTGGGTGCCTCAGGGGTGCGGTTGGGGTGGTGATCCGTGCACGAGAAGTCGGTGGGGCCGACTTCTCGTGCACCCGCAGGACGCGGGGTGGCAGCGGCGAGCGGGTTGGCTGTGGTTTCGGCGGCCCCGGCCATCTCTGGCCGGGGCCGCCGTCGCCGCGCGTTTCCGGAGAGGGCCCGCGGGCTGGGTACTCTCTGCGCTCGGGTGGCCTGCCCCGGGTTTCCACTTGTTCCAGCCACGGCTACCACGACAACAGCGTGAGAAGTCGGACGGGCCGACTTCTCACGCTGCGCGGGCGACCGTCAGAGCAGGCCGTCCTCGCTGCTGCACGTGAAGGAGCCGCTGGCCTTGCCCTGGGCGCCCAGCAGCTGGGCGGCCGGCAGGTTGGTGAACTTCACCGTGGTCGCGGTGCGGGTGGCGCCGGAGCCGACGTCGCCCTGCGCCGTCCAGACGGTGGCGCCGGCGCCCTCGCCCTGGGTCAGCACCATGCTCATCTTGCCCGCGCCGTCGAAGGTGACGATGACGCCACCCTTCTTCCCGCTCTTGTGCGACGCGGTCAGCACCAGCTTGCCGCCGGCAGCCTTGTCCCCCAGGCAGGCGCCCTCGCCGAAGGAGTAGGTGCCACCGCTGGGGCCGGTGACGGTCACGGTGTTGGCGCCGTCGGCCGCGCCGTCGGCCGCCGGGGCCGCGGCGCTGGGGGCGGCCGAGGTCGGGGCCGCGGCGGCGGGCGTGGTCGGTGCGGCAGCGGCAGGCGTGGTGGGAGCTGCGGCGGCCGTGGTGGGCGCGGCGTTGTCGGCCTTCGAGGAGGACGAGTCGTTGTTGCAGGCAGTGAGCAGGAGCGCGGAGGCACCGACGAGCGCGACGGCACACACACGGGTCATTCGAATCATGGTCAGACAGTAATGCTTTTGTGTGACAGCCCGATCCGCATTTACCGACGGCTCAGTCCCGATCCCGCAACAGTTGGAAAACGGAACTGACTCTACCGCCCGACCTCCCGCAGCCGGAAGTCCTCCACCGTCTCGCGGCGCAGCAGCAGCCGTGCCCGCCCGTCCCTCACCGCCGCGACGGCCGGACGGCCCACCAGGTTGTAGCCCGAGGCCATCGACAGCTGGTACGCGCCCGCCGCCGGGACGGCCAGCAGGTCGCCGGGGCGAAGGTCCGCCGGGAGCACCGCGTCGCGCACCAGGACGTCGCCGGCCTCGCAGTGCCGCCCGACCACGTCGACCCGGGCCGCGCCCGCCTCGGAGCGGCGGCCCACCAGGCGTACGGAGTACGGCGAACCGTACAGCGCGGGGCGCGGGTTGTCGCTCATGCCGCCGTCCACGGCCGCGAAGCAGCGCCCGTCCGCCGTGTGCTTCACGGAGAGCACCCGGTACACGGCGACGGCCGCCGGTCCGGCGATCGCCCGCCCGGGCTCGACGATCAGGCGCGGCACCTCCAGGTCGTGCTCGGCGCAGCGCACGGCGATCCGGTCGGTGAGGCGGACGGCGAACTCCGCGAGGTCCAACTCCCCGTCGCCGGGCAGGTAGCGGATGCCGTGCCCACCGCCGAGGTCGAGTTCGGGCAGTTCGACGCCGTGCCGGTCGCGGACCTGGGCGAGCAGGCGCACCAGCGCGTCGACGGCCTGAAGGAACGGCTCGGTGTCGGTGATCTGCGAGCCCAAGTGGCAGTGCAGGCCGGCCAGTTCCAGGCCGGGCTGGTCGAGGACGCGGGCGATCGCGTCGGCCGCGTCGCCGCCCTCGATGGGGAAGCCGAACTTCTGGCCGCCGACGCCCGTGCGCACCGCCGCGTGGTGCCCGGCGGCGATGCCGGGGACGACGCGCACGAGCACCTTCTGCGGGGTGTCGGCGGCGACCAGGGCCGCCAGGCGGGCGATCTCGGCGGGGCCGTCGATCACGATCCGCCCGACCCGCAGGCGGCGGGCGAGCCGCAGCTCCTCGGGGGACTTGGCGTTGCCGTGCAGCAGGATGCGGTGCGCGGGGAAGCCGGCGGAGACGGCCAGCCAGAGCTCGCCGGAGGAGCAGACGTCCAGGCCGAGGCCCTCCTCGGCCACCCAGTCGGCCATCGCGCTGCACAGGAACGCCTTGGCGGCGTACAGGACTTCGGCGTGCGGCAGGGCGCGGCGGTACGCGCGGGCGCGGGCGCGGACCTCGGCCTCGTCCAGGACGTACAGCGGGGTGCCGAACCGTTCGGCGGCCTCCGCCAGCCCGACCCCGCCGACCAGCACGTCGCCGCCGGGGCCGGGGCGCGCGGAGGCGGGCCAGGGGCCGCCGAGGGCGTCGGTACGGGTC
Source organism: Kitasatospora sp. NPDC101183 (assembly GCF_044767945.1). NCBI lineage: Bacteria > Bacillati > Actinomycetota > Actinomycetes > Kitasatosporales > Streptomycetaceae > Kitasatospora > Kitasatospora sp. NPDC101183. Next base: position 63,498 of record NZ_JBIWOW010000015.1, read on the forward strand.
TCGTCCTGGGTGATGAGCTGGGTCATGTCGGGGTCTCCCGGGGAGGTGGTGGTCAGTCCTCGAAGTGCATCGCGATGCGGCAGTGGGCCGGGCGGGTGCGGGCCCGGTCGGTGTCGGCGGCCGCCGGGGCGGGACGGGGCGGCTCGGGGGCGCCCTCGCCCGGGGTGACGAGGCGGACGGCGCGGCCCGACGGGCGGGCGGTGTCGATGTCGATGACGGCGGTGGCGGTGGTCACGGCGGGCTCCTGGGGCGCGGGGGCGTTCGGCCTTCTCTCCCAGTGGAACGCGCCCGGGGCCGCCCCGGACCGGGCCTTGACGCACGGCCTACGCATCGGGGGCGTACCTTGACGGCCTCCTGACATGCCACTCATCCCCATGTCAGGGAACTGTCAAGGATCGCCCGCCGGACGCCAAGCGCGCGTCAATACCGGCATGGCGCGGGTGGGACGGGTGGTGGGCTGAGGGCCGTCCCCGTCGACACCGAACTCGCCGCCCCCGCCCGTACCGGCGACGCGGGCGGCCCGGAAGGTCCCCGAGACGATGCGCCGTTCGGCCCTCACCCCACCGGATGCCACACCGGTCGCCACACCGGATGCCACCACCGAAGACCGGCAGAACTGGTTCCGACGCCCGGAGCCCTCACCGGCAGAGCCACCGCAGCAACCCCGCCACCGGCCCGGCCCCTCGACCGGCCGCCGCCGCCTCATCACCCGGGAGCAGCTGACCGAGGCACTGCCCGCCGCCGTGCGCAAGCTGCACCCGCGCACCATGCTCCGCAACCCCGTGATGATGGTGGTCGAGACCGGCTCGGCGCTCACCACCCTCACCGCCGTCCTGCACCCGAGCGTCTTCGCCTGGGTGATCTCCTTCTGGCTCTGGCTGACGGTGCTGTTCGCCAACCTGGCCGAGGCCGTGGCGGAGAGCCGGGGCAAGGCGCAGGCCGAGTCGCTGCGCCGCGCGCAGTCCGCGACCACCGCCCGACGCCTGCTGCACTGGCGCGTCGGCACCCGCGACCACCGCCACGAGGTGCTGCCCGCCGAGGAGTTGATGCTGCACGACATCGTGCTGGTGCCCGCCGGGGAGGCGATCCCCCGCGACGGCGAGGTGGTCGAGGGCGTCGCGACCGTGGACGAGTCGGCGATCACCGGGGAGTCCGCGCCGGTGATCCGCGAGTCCGGCGGCGACCGCACGGGCGTCACCGGCGGCACCCGGGTGCTCTCCGACCACCTCGTGATCCGGGTGACCTCCCGGCCCGGGCAGAGCTTCGTGGACCGGATGATCGCCCTGGTCGAGGGCGCGAACCGGCAGAAGACGCCCAACGAGATCGCGCTGAACATCCTGCTCGCCTCGCTCACCATCGTCTTCCTGCTCTCCGTGGTCTCGCTCCAGCCGATGGCCATCTACGCGCACGCGCCCCAGACCACGATCGTGCTGGTGGCGCTGATGGTCGCGCTCATCCCGACCACGATCGGCGCGCTGCTCTCCGCCATCGGCATCGCCGGGATGGACCGGCTGGTGCAGCGCAACGTGATCGCCCTGTCCGGCCGCGCGGTCGAGGCCGCCGGGGACGTGGACGTGCTGCTGCTCGACAAGACCGGCACCATCACGTACGGCAACCGGCGGGCCGTCGCCCTGCACCCGCTGCCGGGCGCGACCACTGAACAGCTGGCCGAGGCAGCCCAGTTGGCCTCTCTCGCGGACGAGACCCCGGAGGGGCGCTCGCTCGTGGAGCTGACGAACCGTCAGTACTGGGTGCCGCCGAGGGAACCCGGCGAGCTCGGCGAGCAGCGGCCCGTCCCGTTCAGCGCGCACAGCCGGATGAGCGGCGTCGACCTCAGCTGGCCGGACGGCGCGAGCTGCCTGATCCGCAAGGGCGCCGCCTCCGCCGTCGCCCGCTGGGTGGTGGACGGCGGCGGACGGATGCCGATGGAGGCCGAACCGCTGGTGGACCGGATCGCCGCCGCCGGCGGCACCCCGCTGCTCGTCGCCGTCCACGACCGGCACGGCGCGCGGGCGCTGGGTGTGGTCGAGCTGAAGGACGTCGTCAAGGAGGGCATCGCGGAGCGCTTCGCCGAGCTGCGGCGGATGGGCATCCGCACGGTGATGGTCACCGGGGACAACCCGCTCACCGCCCGGGCGATCGCCGAGGAGGCCGGGGTCGACGACTACCTCGCCGAGGCCACCCCCGAGGACAAGCTCGCCCACCTCCGCCGCGAGCAGGCCGCCGGGAACATGGTCGCCATGACCGGCGACGGCACCAACGACGCCCCCGCCCTCGCCCAGGCCGACGTCGGCGTGGCGATGAACTCCGGCACCCCGGCCGCCAAGGAGGCCGGGAACATGGTCGACCTCGACTCCAACCCGGCGAAGCTCATCGACATCGTCCGCGTCGGCAAGCAACTCCTCATCACCCGGGGGGCGTTGACGACCTTCTCGATCACCAACGACGTGGCGAAGTTCTTCGCGATCATCCCCGCGATGTTCGCCCACGCCTACCCCGGGCTGCACCACCTCAACATCATGGGCCTGCACAGCCCCACCTCGGCGATCGCCTCCGCGATCGTCTTCAACGCGCTGATCATCGTCGCCCTCATCCCGCTCGCCCTGCGCGGCGTGCGCTACCAGCCCGCCTCGGCCACCGACCTGCTGCGGCGCAACCTGCGGGTGTACGGGCTCGGCGGGCTGATCCTGCCGTTCCTAGGCATCAAGGCGATCGACCTGCTGATCCAGTTCGTGCCCGGGCTGGGGTGATCCCCACGGCTGTCAGGAGGCCGTCAAGAAGTGCGCGGACGGCGTCATGACGGTGTCAGAGCCGGTACGGACGGGGCGGTTCCGGGGTTCACTGGAGGCATCCGAAGCGAGGAGCACCCGAACCGGAGCAGGCACACCGGCGTGCCCGCCGGAGAGACGGAGGCGAACGGCCATGAGCGGGACGACCCGAGTGATCGTCGGCCTGAGCGGATCCCTGAGCAGCCTGGCCGCCCTCTACCACGCCGTCGGCGAGGCGGCCCGCCACCAGGCCGTCCTGGTGCCGGTCGCCGCGTGGACGGCGGGCGAGCGGGACGGGCTCCGGCCGCTGTCCGAGCTGGAGCACGCCGCCCGGCGGCGCCTGGACATCGCCTTCGAGCAGGCCTACGGCGGCTTCCCGTCCGGGCTGGTCATCCACCCGGTGGTGGTCAACGCCGAACCGGGCCCGGCCCTCGTCGCCACCGTCACCGGCCCGGAGGACCTGCTGGTCATCGGCACCGCCACCCGCCGGCGCCTCGACCGGCTGCGGCACAGCACCGTCGCCCGGCACTGCCGGCACCGGGCGGGCTGCCGGGTGGTGGAGGTCTCCCCCTCCGCGCTGCTGACCCGGCTCGAACTGCCCGCCCGGACCGGGGCCCCGCTGCCGCTGCTGGCCCGCTGAAGCAGCCCTGCGGCGCGCTCGGGCCGGCATGCTCGGGTCGGCATGCTCAGGCCGGGGCGCTCAGGCCGGCGCGCCCCGGTCGGATCAGGTGAGCGCTCAGGCCGGATCGCCCAGGTGAGCGCTCAGCCAGCTCAGCGAGGGCGGCAGCAGCCGGTTCCAGGTGGTGAAGTTGTGGCCCCCGCTGTCCACCGTCGCCTGGGCGACGACCAGCGGCGGACGGGCGGCCGCGGCGAAGGCGCTGGAGTCGGCGTACGTGCCGCCGTCCTCCTTGCTGTCCGCGAGCAGCACCGACAGCGCGGGCACCGGCAGGTGGGCCAGGCGCCAGTTCAGGTCGGCCAGTTGGCGCCGCTGGGCGCTGCCCGCGAAGAGGTCGCCGGTGGTCACGTCCTCGGCCGCCTTGAAGTAGCCGGAGAGGGAGACGGCGGCGGCGAAGGTCTGCGGGTGCGTCATGCCGAGCTTGACGGCGCAGTAGCCGCCCGTCGAGTCGCCGATCACGCCGAGGGCGTTCCCCCCGTCGAGGACGCGGTAGGAGGCGCGCAGGTCGGCGGGGACGTCGGTGGCGAAGTACGTCTGCGCCTGCGGCCCGCCGGGGACGTCCTCGCACTCGCTGTCGCGGGGCATCGAGGGCGAGGGGCGCATCAGGACGAGGACGGTGGGCTTCATCGCGCCCGTGCGCAGCAGGTCGAGCTCGTGCGCGGGGTAGCGGAGCTTGCCGACGAGGTTGGCGGCGTCGCCGGGGAAGCCCGTGAGCACCAGGACGGCCGGGAAGCGCCTGGCCTCGTTGCCGGGCTGGAAGTACTGCGGGGGCAGGTAGACGTACCCGTCCGTGCTGAGGCCGGTCGTCGTGCCGGGCAGGCGGACGCGGTCCAGCCGCCCGACCTGCGCCCGGTCCCGGCTCGCGGAGGCGGCGCCGGTGACCTCGGCCGTGCCGAGCACCTGCACGCCGGGCGGGGCCCCCGGGCCGGCTCCCTGGATGACGGCGGTGCCGCGCTCGTGGCCGAAGAGGTCGGACCAGCTGCTGTAGAAGACGAAGTAGTCGTTGACGGCGAGGCCCAGCGTGGCCAGCAGTGCCAGCTGCGTCACGAGGACGGTGCCCAGCCGCAGGAACATCGCGGGCCAGCTGCGGACGGCCAGCCTGGGCCAGACCCAGAGCGTGCCCAGCACGGTACCCACGGCGAGCAGCGCCAGCAGGGCGAGCAGCTTGTGACTGGTGAGTCCCATCGGTACGGCCTCCCCCACCACTGTGGACCACCTGCGGCATCCGTGCATCGAACTTCTACACGACTGTCGAGCACATGCCATCCCCGGAGTTATGCTGGCCCGAGCCCCGACCCCGGACCGGGGCGCACCCGACCGCGCCCGCCGCCCGGCCCCTCCGGAATCACGCCGGCCGTGAACCCTCTACCCGCATACGTGTTCTGACGCCACGTCAATTCGCTACGTGCCCCGGGCCGCCCACGGCCGTTGTACCGGAGGTGAGTCGCCGAGCCCGTCCGCAGCCGCCGGTCACCCGGCCGAGGAAGAGGTCCCGCATGTCGACATCCCGGTTCCGGTTCCGCCCGCGGCCCGGCGAGGCGGTCGCACTGATCAGCGCGCTCGGGCTGCTCCTGACGGAGGAGATCGCCCTCGGGCTGGCCGAGGAGGAGGACCGCCCGGTCATCGGCGCCTTCCTGGTCGCCGCCTCCGGCGCGGGGCTCCTGATCGCCGGCGCCGTCCTGGTCCTCCGCTGGCTGGACGTCCGCCGCCCCCTGCCCCTGCCCCCGACCGGCCCCAACGGACGCGAGTACAGCGCCCGCGCCCTGGAGGACTTCCCGATGGACGCCGTGCGGCCGCTACTGCTGGGCGAACAGGCGCCGCAGCTCGGGCAGTTGTACTCCGCCTGGATGCTCGCGCGGGCCGGCCGCCCCGCGCCCTGGATCGCCCGGCGCCTCGACATCCCGCTGGACGCGGCCCGGCTGCTGGTCGAGGCGGCCCGGGGCTGAGCCACCTCGGGGCGGAGGCGGCGGCCTCAGCGGCGCTGCTGGCCCGGGAGGGCGTTGGCCTGCGACACCAGGTACGGGACCAGGCCGCGCTCGGCGAGGGCGAGGCGCCAGTCGTCGCGGGCCCGGGCCACCTCGCCCGCGCCGCCGTTCCCCTCGGCCGCCTCGGCCTCCCGCTCCCGCGAGGCCGCGCCCAGCAGGCCCAGGCCGCCCACCAGCAGGCTCACCGCCGCCACGCCCGCCGCGATCCAGCCGGCGGCCACCAGGGCGTCGCCGAGCACCTCCAGGTCCTCGGCCAGCCCGAAGACGTACCCGAGCACCAGGAAGATCGCGGCGGCGGCCCCGGCGATGATCGGCACTATGACCCCGAGCACGCCCCACAGGCCCGACACCCGGCCCCCGCCCGGCGCGTCCACGGGCAGCCGCGACACCGCGTCCGCGTCGGCGCGCATCGTCGCGTACCGCTCGTACTCGGGCGCGGCGGCGGCCAGTACGAACTCGGCGTTCTCGCGCGCGCTCCGGCGCAGCCGCTCCGCGCCGCGCCCGTCGTCCCCGCCGTCCCGCAGCGCCGCCCGCACCTGCGGGCCGGCGAGCGCACGCCCGAGTTCCGTCTCGAAGTCGGCCCGGTCCTGCTGCGGCAGTCGAAGCGGCCTGTCCATCCTGCGTCCCCGTTCGCTGATCACCTGCGGGCCAATGTTCTACAGCACTGTAGAACAAAGGGCCAGACCGGAGCAGCCCCGGGATGGCAGCAGTCGCCGGTACGCACGCGCCCGGCGCCGCGCGGGGCGGCGCCGGGCGGTCAGGGGCGGGGCCGTCAGGAGGCCGCGAGCTTGGAGCGGCGGGCGTCGGCGGCGGCGGGCGGGGTGGCGCCGATGTTGGTGACGGTGGCGGTGAGGACGGCGTCGGCGCCGGGGATCCAGTTGACGGTCTTGGACTGGACCGTGATCTGCCGGTGCTGTGGCGTGCCGTCGCAGACGACGTCGGCCTCGGCGGTGCGGCTGGAGCCGAAGGCGCGCGAGGAGGAGTCCTCCGGGTCGACCTGGTCGACGGAGACGGTGAGGGAGCGGGCCTCCTCCGCGATCGGGCAGGTGTAGTCGACGTCCACCCGGACCTTGCCGGGGATCTTCGGGTCGATGCGGGCGTCACCCAGGGTGACCACGGTGGCCGCCGGGGCCGGGTCGTCCGCCGGGGTGAGGGCCTGGGCGGGGGCGGCGAGGCCGACGAGGGCCCCGGTGAGAACCGTCAGGGTGAACCAGCGCTGCACTGCAACCTCCGAGGTCAGGGACGTGTTGCGGCCGACGCTAACCGGACGGCCCGGCCCCCGCGCGCCGGGCCGTCCGATCGTCGTACTCCGCACCCCGCGTCACCGTCGGCGCAGCCACACCGCCCAGGTGAGCGCCGAGCAGCACGCGTACGCCGCCAGGAAGCCCCAGTAGGCCGCCTCCCCGTCGTGGCCGGACAGGAAGGACTGCCGGAAGGCCAGGTTCACCAGCACGCCCCCGAAGGCCCCGATCGCCCCGGCGAGCCCGATCAGCGCCGCGGTGCGCCGCCGTGCGTCGGTCTCGGCGGCGGCCGGGTCGGCTCCGGCGGCGACGGCCCGCCGGGCCACGTCCTGGTAGCGCGCGGGGATCATCTTGTACGTCGAACCGTTGCCGATCCCGCTGAGCACGAACAGCGCGACGAATCCGGCCAGGAACAGCGGCAGGGACCCGGCCCGGGAGGCGGCGAGGACGACGGCCGTCCCGGCGGCCATCCCGGCGAAGGTGCACAGCGTCACCCGCGCGCCCCCGTACCGGTCCGCGAGCCGCCCGCCGACGGGCCGCAGCAGCGAGCCGAGCAGCGGCCCGAGGAAGGTGAGGGCGGCGGCCTTGACCGGGGTGTCGAAGCGCTCGTGGAACTGCACCTGGAGCACCTGGCCGAAGGCGAACCCGAAGCCGATGAACGAGCCGAAGGTGCCGACGTACAGCGCGGACACCGCCCAGCCGTACGGGTCGCGGGCCACCTCGCGCAGCATCCGCCGCTCCCCCGCGCCGCCGCGCGGCAGTGGCAGGTCATCCATCCGCAGCCACGCGCCCGCCGCCGCCAGCGCGATCAGCGGCAGGTAGAGCAGCGGCAGCAGCCGGGGGTGCGCGGCGCCGGCCGTGGCGAGGACGAGGAGGCCGAGCAGCTGCACGGCGGGCACGCCGAGGTTGCCGCCGCCCGCGTTGACGCCCAGCGCCCAGCCCTTGAGCCGGTGCGGGTAGAAGGCGTTGATGTTGGCCATGGAGGAGGCGAAGTTGCCGCCGCCGACGCCCGCCACGCAGGCCACGGCGAGCAGCGTCCCGTAGGAGACGCCGGGCTCCAGGACGAGGGCGGCGAGCGCGGTGGGAACGAACAGCAGCAGGGCGCTGACCACCGTCCAGGTGCGCCCGCCGAAGCGGGCGACGGCGAAGGTGTACGGCAGTCGCAGCAGCGCGCCGAGGGCGGTGGGCAGGGCGGTGAGGGTGAACTTGTCGGCGGGGTCGAGGTGGTACTCGGGGCCGAGGAAGAGCACCAGGACCGACCAGAGGCTCCAGACGGAGAAGCCGATGTGCTCGGAGAGGACGGAGTACACGAGGTTGCGCCGGGCGATCCGGGCGCCGGAGCGGGCCCAGAACTCCTCGTCCTCAGGGTCCCAACTCGTGAGCGGCGGCGTCGACTTGTGGTCGAGGACGGTGGTCACGCGGCGGCCTCCTCGGGGGCCAGGCGCACCGGCCAGCGGCGCAGGACGGCGGGGGCGCCGTCCGGGGTGGTGTCCTCGTCCAGGCAGCGGCCGTCGGTGAGGTCGTAGACCTGCTTGTACATCGGGGAGATGAGCGTCGGGCGCTCCCCCCGGCTGCCGAGCAGGCCCCGGGAGAGGACGGGGGCGCCGCTGAAGGGGTCGAGGTTGTCGACGGCGTGCAGCGCGCCGGCGCGGTCGCGGAAGAGGGCGACCTGGGTGGCGTCGGGCATCAACACGGCGACGCCTCGGCCGGGTTGGAGGTCGGCGAGGTCGCAGACGCTGCGCCAACGGTCGCCGTCGTGGATCTGCACGTCGCGTGCCTGCACGTCGTGGATCTGCACATCCTGTTTCTGCACGTCGCGTTTTTGCACGTCGTGTTTCTGCGCGGTCATGGGGTGAGCACCTCCAGGCGGGCCCCGGCGACGAGCACCGGGGCGTCGAGGGTGCGGCCGGCCTCGCCGGGGCGGGCGGGGCGGATCTGGCCGCGTTCGGGGACGAAGGTCACGGCGGGGTCGGGGGCGCCGGGGGCGTTGACGAAGGAGGAGAAGCGGCGCAGCCGGTCGGGGTCGGCGAGGGTCTCGGCCCATTCGTCGCGGTAGGCACCGATGTGACGGGCCATCAGGTCGTCGAGCTCGGAGGCGATCCCGAGGGAGTCGTCGAGGACGACGGCCCGCAGGTGGTCGAGGCCGCCCTCGATCCGCTCCAGCCAGACGGAGGTGCGCTCCAGGCGGTCGGCGGTGCGGATGTAGAACATCAGGTAGCGGTCGATGGTGCGGATGAGGGTGTCGCGGTCGAGGTCGGCGGCGAGCAGGTCGGCGTGGCGCGGGGTCGTGCCGCCGTTGCCGCCGACGTAGAGGTTCCAGCCGGCGGAGGTGGCGATGACGCCGAAGTCCTTGCTCTGCGCCTCCGCGCACTCGCGGGCGCAGCCGGAGACGGCGGCCTTGAGCTTGTGCGGGGAGCGCAACCCCCGGTAGCGCAGCTCGAGTTCGATGGCCAGGGTGGTGGAGTCCTGGACGCCGTAGCGGCACCAGGTCTCGCCGACGCAGGACTTGACGGTGCGCAGCGCCTTTCCGTAGGCGTGCCCGGACTCGAAGCCGGCGTCCACCAACCTGCGCCAGATGGCGGGGAGTTGGTCGACGGTGGCGCCGAAGAGGTCGATCCGCTGGCCGCCGGTGATCTTGGTGTAGAGGCCGTGGTCGCGGGCGATCTCGCCGATGACGATGAGCCCCTCGGGGGTGATCTCGCCGCCGGGCACCCGGGGGACGACGGAGTAGGAGCCGTTGCGCTGGAGGTTGGCGAGGAAGTGGTCGTTGGAGTCCTGGAGGGCGCCCTGTTCGCCGTCCAGGATGTGGCCGTTGCCGAGGCTGGCGAGGACGGAGGCGACGGTGGGCTTGCAGACCTCGCAGCCCTCGCCGCCGGTGCCGTGCGCGGCGAGGAGTTCGGAGAAGGTGGACAGGCCGGTGACCCGGGCGATCTCGTACAACTCGGCTCGGCTGTGGGCGAAGTGCTCGCACAGGCCGGTGGAGGTGGAGACCCCGGCGGCCGCCAACTCCTCGGAGACGACCGTGCCGAGCTGCTTGAGGCAGCTGCCGCAGCCGGTGCCGGCGCGGGTGCACTTCTTGACGGCGGCGACGCTGTCGCAGCCCTGGTCGCGGACGGCGGCGCGCACGGCGCCCTGGGTGACGTGGTGGCAGGAGCAGAGCACCGCCTCGTCGGGCAGGGCGACGGGGCCCGCGTCGGTGAACCCGGCGGGCAGCACCAGCTGTTCGGGCGGGACGGTCAGCGGCTTGCCCGCGACGGCGAGCGGGCGCAGGGCGCCGTAGCCCTCGGTGTCGCCGACCAGGACGCCGCCGAGCAGGGCGCCGTCCGCGCCGATGACGAGCTTGCGGTAGACGCCGGTGCGGCTGTCGCTGTAGAGCACGTCGAGGGCGCCCTCGGCGCTGCCGTGCGGGTCGCCGAAGCTGGCGACGTCGACGCCGAGCAGCTTGAGCTTGGTGGAGGTGTCGGCGCCGGTGAAGCCCCCGCCGCCCTCGCCCCGCTCGGCCGCGAGGGTGCGGGCCGCCGTCTCGGCCATCTGGTAGCCGGGGGCGACCAGCCCGTACACCCGACCGTCGGCTGCCTGGGCGCACTCGCCGATGGCGAGGACCGCCGGGTCGGCGGTGCGGCAGTGGGCGTCGACGACCACACCGCCGCGCTCGCCGACGGGCAGGCCGCAGTCCCGGGCGAGCTGGTCGCGGGCGCGGACGCCGGCGGAGAACACCACCAGGCCGGCGGGCAGTTCGCGGCCGTCGGAGAGGCCGAGCGCCCGCACCCGCCCGTCCGCCCCGGTGAGCACTCCGGACGCTCCGGCGCTGGTGTGCACGGTGACGCCGAGGTCCTCGATCTTGCGGCGCAGCACGGCCCCGCCGCCCTCGTCGACCTGGACGGCCATCAGCCGGGGTGCGAACTCGACGACGTGGGTCTCCAGTCCGCCGGCCCGCAGGGCGCCCGCGGCCTCCAGGCCGAGGAGCCCGCCGCCGACCACCACGCCGATGCGGGCTCCGGCGGCGTCGGCGCGGATCGCGTCCACGTCCTCGACGGTGCGGTAGACGTGGCAGCCGGGGGCGTCCTTGCCGGGCACGGGCGGCACGAAGGGCACGGATCCGGTGGCCAGCACCAGGGCGTCGTACCGGAGTTCGGCGCCGGAGCGGGTGCGCACCGTGCGACTGTCGCGGTCGATCGAGGCCGCCGGGTCGCCCAGGCGCAGGTCGATGCCGTGCTCGGCGAGGAAGCCGGGCGGGCAGAGCGAGAGGTCCTCCGGCGTGCTGCCGTCGAAGAGGGAGCTGAGGTGGACGCGGTCGTACGCCGGCCGGAGCTCCTCCGCGAGGACGGTGATCCGCCAACTCCGGTGGCCCTGCTGATCGGTGAAGGCTTCCAGGAAGCGCTGCCCGACCATGCCGTGGCCGATCAGGACGAGGTCCCGGACGGTGCGGTCCTCGTGGGTCATCGCGCGTCTCCAGTCATTGCGGCTCCTAGGGTTCCGGTTCCGGTTCCGATACCGATTCCGGTTCCGGTTCCGGTCAGCAGGTGCAGGGGGTGGCCGGTGACGGCGCCGTCGGCGGCGAAGGCGCCGGCCAGCGCGTCCACGGCGGCGAGGTCGCCGAGCAGGATGGCGCCGACGAGCCGGTCGCCGCGCAGGACGAGCTTCTTGTAGCTGCCGCGCGTGGCGTCGGTCAGCCGCAGGACGTCCAGCCCGGGGCCCTCCTCGACGGTGCCGAAGGCGGCGTACTCCAGGCCGCCGGTGCTGAGCCGCGCGCGGGGGCGCCAGCCCGGGTAGCGGGCCCCGGGGTCGGCGCCGGAGAGGCGGCGGGCGAGCACGTCGGCCTGGTCCCAGGCGGGGGCGGCCAACCCGGGTACGGCGCCCCGGTGTTCGGCGCAGTCGCCGATGGCGTGGACGTGCGGGGCCGCCTCCAGCCGGTCGTCGACGAGCACGCCGGTGGCGACGGCGAGACCGGCGGCGTGGGCGAGCGCGGTGCGCGGGCGGGTGCCGCAGGCGAGGACGACGAGGTCGCAGTCGAGCCGGTAGCCGTTGGCCAGTTCGACGGCCTCCACGCGCGGGTCGCCGTGCACGGCCCGGGCCCGGTTGCCGGGGTAGCAGTCGACGCCGAGGGCGCGCAGCCGCTCGCGCAGCACCGCCGCCGCCTCCGCGTCCAGGTGCCGCTCGACCAGGTACGGCCCCTGGTGGACGATCTCGGTGCGCACGCCGAGCGCGGCCAGCGCCCGGGCGGCGCTCACCCCGAGGACCCCGCCGCCGATCACCACGGCCCGCTTCGCGCCGACGGCCTCCTCGGCCAGCCGGGCTCCGTCCTCCAGGGTGCGCAGGGTGTGCACCCCCTCGGCCAGGCCCCGGCCGTCCGGGCGGCGCAGCCCGCGCACGGGCGGCAGCACGGGGTTGGCGCCGGTGGCGAGGACGAGTTCGTCCCACTCCTCCTCGGAGCCGTCCGCGAGCCGCAGGGTCCGGGCGGCGGGGTCGAGCGCCACCACCTCGCAGCCGGGCCGGGCCCGCGCCGCGCCGAGCGGCAGGGCGATCGACTCGGTCTCGTAGCGCCCGGCGAGCACCTCGGCGAGCAGCACCCGGTTGTACGGGGCGCGCGGCTCGGCGCCGTACAAGGTGACGGCGCCCTCGCCGCCCAGCGCGCCGTGGCGTTCGGCGAAGCGGGCGGCGGCCATCCCGGCGCCGACGACGGCGATCCTCATGCGTCCACCGCCTCGACCCGGACGGCGCACAGCTTGAACTCGGGCATCCGCGACACCGGGTCCAGCGCCGGGTTGGTGAGGCTGTTGGCCCGGCCGGCGCCCGCCCAGTGGAAGGGCATGAAAACGGTGTCCGGCCGGATCGCCCCGCTGATCCGCGCCGGGGCGACGGCCCGGCCGCGCCGACTGGTGACGGCCACCGGCCGGCCGTCGGCGATCCCGAGGCGGGCGGCGAGGCCGGGGTGCAGTTCGACGTACGGGCCGGGGGCGGCGGCGTTCAGCTCGGCGACGCGGCGGGTCTGGGCGCCGCTCTGGTACTGGGCGAGGACGCGGCCGGTGGTCAGGTACAGCGGGTACTCCTCGCAGGGCTCCTCGGCGGCGGGCCGGTGGGTGACGGCGGCGAAGCGGGCACGGCCGTCCGGGGTGGCGAAGCGGTCGAGGAACAGCCGTGGCGTGCCGGGGTGTTCGGGCGTCGGGCAGGGCCAGAAGACGCCGTCCTCGGCGGCGATGCGGGCGTAGTCGATGCCCGCGTAGTCCGCATCGCCGCCGGCCGAGGCCCGGCGCAGCTCCTCGAAGACGGCCTCGGCCTCGGCCGGGAAGCCCTCCACCACGCCGAGCCGGGCGGCGAGTTCGCGCAGCACCCACAGTTCGCTGCGGACGCCCTCGGGCGGGTCCAGGGCGCGGCGGCGCAGGATGACCCGGCCCTCCAGGTTGGTGGTGGTGCCGTCCTCCTCGGCCCACTGGGTGACGGGCAGGACGACGTCCGCGAGCCGGGCCGTCTCGGAGAGGACGAGGTCGGCGACCACCAACAGGTCGAGCGCGCGCAGGCGTTGGGAGACGTGACCGGCGTCGGGCGCGGAGACGGCCGGGTTGGAGCCGGCCAGCAGCAGCGCGCGGACGCCTCCCGGCTGCCCGAGGCCGTCCAGCAGCTCGTAGGCGGAGCGGCCGGGGCCGGGCAGGTTGTCCGGGTCCACCCCCCAGACGGCGGCGACGTGTCGGCGCGCGGCCGGGTCCTCGATCGAGCGGTAGCCGGGCAGTTGGTCGGCCTTCTGCCCGTGCTCGCGGCCGCCCTGCCCGTTGCCCTGGCCGGTCAGACAGCCGTAACCGGCGTACGGGCGGCCGCAGTTGCCGGTGGCCAGGCACAGGTCGATCCAGGCGCCGACGGTGTCGGTGCCCTTGCTGTGCTGCTCGGCTCCCCGGGCGGTGAGCACAATGGCCGTGGAGGCCTCGCCGAACATCCGCGCGGCCTCGCGCAGTTGGTGCTCGGGGACGCCGGTGATCCGCTCCACCCTGTCCGGCCAGTGCGCCATCGCGGAGGCCCGGGCGGCGTCGAAACCGGTGGTCCGGCGCTCCACGAACTCCTCGTCCACCAGGCCGTCCGCGATGACGAGGTGCAGCAGGCCGAGGGCGAGCGCGAGGTCCCCGCCGGGGCGGGGCTGGAGGTGCAGGTCGGCCAGCTCGGCGGTGCGGGTGCGGCGCGGGTCGACGACGATCAACCGGCCGCCGTTCTCCCGCAGTTCGCGCAGGTAGCGCACGGCGGGCGGCATCGTCTCGGCCGGGTTGGCGCCGACGAGGACCAGGCAGCCGGTGTGCGGGACGTCCGCGAGCGGGAACGGCAGCCCCCGGTCCAGGCCGAAGGCCCTGCGGTGCGCGGCGGCGGCCGAGGACATGCAGAACCGGCCGTTGTAGTCGATGTTGGCGGTGCCCAGCACGACGCGGGCGAACTTGCCCAGCAGGTACGCCTTCTCGTTGGTGAGCCCGCCGCCGCCGAACACCCCCACCGCGTCCGGCCCGTGCTCGGCCCGCGTCCGGGCGAGCCCGGCGGCGACCCTGTCCAGCGCCTCCGGCCAGGACGCCGCCCGCAGCGGCCCGCCGGGCGCGTCGCGCAGCAGCGGGCCGTCCAGCCGCACGCCCCGGGCGAGCAGCGCCGGCGCCGTCCGGCCCTTGGCGCACAGCGCGCCCCGGTTCACCGGGAACTCCGGGCGCTCCAGCACCTCGCCCGGGCGGGCCCGGTCGAGCCGCATCCCGCACTGCAGCGCGCAGTACGGGCAGTGCGTGTCGGTGGCGGCGGTTCGTGTCATCCCGGTCATGCCGAGAACCGTCGCCGCCTGCTGTTTCGCGGCCGGGTCGCGGTTGTTGCGGGCACGGTACGCCTCGCTCACGCCGCCCCCGGGGCGGGGTGCGGGCGCGGACATCCGCCGTAACCGCAGCGGCACCTTCGCTTACCGGCAGGTGACGGGCGGGCAATGCCCCCGTAACACGCGCGCCGGAGGCTGGGCCGCATGGCCGCCACCCTCACCACGCCAGGACCGCCGGGAGCCCTCACGGGCTTCACCGTCGGCGTCACCGCCGCCCGCCGCCGCGAGGAGCTCACCGCGCTGCTCACCCGCCGGGGCGCCCAGGTGGTCGAGGCGCCCGTGCTGCGCATCCTCCCCCTCGCCGACGACCAGGCGCTGCGCGAGGCCACCGAGCGCTGCCTGGCCGCGCCGCTGGACTACGTGGTCGCCACCACCGGCGTCGGCTGGCGCGGCTGGATGAGCGCCGCCGAGGGCTGGGGCCGGGGCGCCGCCCTCGCCGGGGCCTGCCAGGGCGCGGTGGTGCTCACCCGGGGGCCGAAGGCCACCGGCGCCGTCCGGGCCAGCGGCCTGCGCGAGAGCCACTCCCCCGACAGCGAGGCCACCGACGAGCTGCTCACCTGGCTGCTCGCCCGCCCCCTCGACGGGCGCCGCATCGCCGTCCAGGAGCACGGGGTCCGCCTGGACGCCTTCGCGGCAGCCCTGCGCGAGCGCGGCGCGGAGGTCGTCTCCGTCCCCGTCTACCGCTGGGCCCCGCCCGAGGACCCGGGCGCGGTGCGGCGCCTCCTCGACCAGACCGTGCGCCGCCGGCTGCACGCCCTCACCTTCACCAGCGCCCCCGCCATCACCGCGCTGCTCGCGGCGGCCACGGCCGAGGGCCTGTACGGGGAACTGGTGGACGCGCTGCGCGAGGACGTCCTGCCGGTCTGCGTCGGCGCCCTGTGCGCCCGGCCGCTCACCGACCTCGGGCTGCCCGCCGTTCACCCCGAGCGGGGGCGCCTCGGCTCGCTCGTCCGGCTGCTGGCCGACACCCTGCCGCCGCGCACCCGACGCGAAGTCCCCCTGGACGGCTTGGTGTTGACGCTCCAGGGCAACGCCGCCCTCGTCGACGGGGACGGCCGGCTGCTCAGCCCGCGCGGCGCCGCCGTGCTGCGCGCCCTCGCCGCCCGGCCCGGCCACGTCCTCAGCCGCGCCGACCTGCTGCGGGCCGCCTGGCCGGACGCGACCGCCGACGAGCACGCCGTCGAGGCGGCCGTCGGACGGCTGCGGGCCGCGCTCGGGCCGCACGCCTCGCTGATCCGGACCGTGCCCAAGCGCGGCTACCGGCTCGCGGCGCTCTGATGCTGCTCGCGGTCGGGCACGGCAGCCGCGATCCTCGGGCGCTGGCCACAACCCGCGCCCTGCTGCGGCTGGTTCGCGCCATGCGCCCCGAACTCACCGTCCGGCACTGCTTCCTGGACCACGCCGAGCCATCTCTCCCCCGGGCCCTCTCCCAACTCGACGGCCTGCGGCCCATCGTGGTCCCGCTGCTGCTCTCCACCGGCTACCACGTGAAGGTCGACCTCGCCGCCACCGGCCTCCCCCTCGCCCGCGCCCTCGGCCCGCACCCGCTGCTGGCCGAGGCCCTCGCCGACCGCCTCGCCGAGGCCGGCGCCCCGCCGCACGCCCCCGTCCTCCTCGCCGGGGCCGGCTCCTCCGACCCGGCCGCCCGCGCCGACACCGCCCGGATGGCCGAACTGCTGGCCGCCCGCCTCGGCCGCCCCGTCACCCCCGCCCACCTGTCCGGCCCCGGGCCCACCCCGCAGGTCGCCCCACGCTCCGAACTCGCGCTCGCCACCTACCTGCTGGCCCCCGGCCACTTCGCCCGCCGCGCCGCCGCCGTCCCCGCCAGCTGGACCAGCGCCCCGCTCGGCGCCCACCCGGCCCTCGCCCGGCTCGTCCTCCACCGCTACGACCGGGCCCGCGCCGCCGCCCGCCTCCCGGCCGCCGCCTGACGCACGCGGTGGTCAGCGCCCGGCGGCGAAGGCCAGCAGCCGCTCGTTGACCAGCTCCGGCTGCTCCAGGTTCAGCCCGTGCCCGGCGCGCTCCACCGTCTCCGCCCGTACGCCCGGGATGAGCCCGGTCACCCGCTCCACCACCTGGCGCGGGCGCAGCAGCGCGCTGCGGCGGCCGACCAGGACCATCACCGGCAACCCGATCGACGCCAACTCCTCGTCCGTGAACGGCCGGGCGGGCGGGCGCGAGCCGGGCCTGTAGCTGCGCATCGCGAGCATCAGCGGGGCGATCATCTCGCGCGGCGCGCTGAGCGCCGGGTTCGCCAACAGCCGCCCGAGGGCCGGGCGGTAGCGCCTCGGGGCGAGCATGCCGAACAGGCCCGCGACCATGTGCGCGTAGAAGCGGGCGGGCACCTTCTCGATCCCGCCCGGGTCGAGGGCCGCGACGGAGGCGAGACGGTCCGGGCCGTGGATCGCCTGGTTCAGGGCCAGCCACCCGCCGTACGAGACCCCGACGAGGTGCACCCGCTCCAGGCCGAGGCCGGCGAGGGCCTCGCCGAGCCAGGCGGCGTTCTCCTTCGAGCCCGCCGCCACGACTCGCTGCACGCTGCGCCCGGGGTCGTCCAGGGTGTCGATCGCGTACACGGGGTGGTGCTCGCCGAGTGCCGCCACCTGCGGGTACCAGTTGGACGGGTGCCCGGCGTGGCCGTGCAGCAGCACGACCGGCTCGCCGGTCTCCGCCCCGTACCGATGGACGTGAACCGTGCCGTACGTGGTCTCGACGTCCAACTCTGCGCGCGGGCTCGGCCACAGCTCCATCGCCCGGTCGTACGCGTCGAGGAACGTCGCCCGGGCCGCCTCATCGACGAAGCGCCCGACACTGGTCCTGGTCATGATCCCTCCCCGTTTTGATGGTATGGTTGTACCACAAAAACATCCGGAAGGAACCCGATGCCGAAGCTGGTGGACCACGAGGAGCGGCGGGCCCACATCGTCGACGCCCTGCTCCGCTCGGCGGCGAGCACAGGCCTGCACTCCGTCACCATGCGCTCGGTCGCGGTGGAGGCGGGCGTCTCCGTACGCCTCGTCCAGTACTACTTCGACACCAAGGAGCAGCTGCTCCTCGCCGCCATGACGCGCCTGGCGACCCGCATGGGCGAACGGATCCAGCTGCGCCTGCGCGCCACCGGCCCCGCGACCTCGCCGCGCGCCGTCATCGAGGCCGTACTCCTCGAAGCCGTCCCCACCACCGAGGAGAGCCGCGCCTTCCACCTCATCTACACCGAGTACGCCGTCCTCTCCGTCACGGACCCCACCCTCGGCCCCCTCGCCGCCCCGGACGAGATGGAGGCCTTCCTCACCGCCCAACTCACCGCCGCCCAGGCCTCCGGAGAAGCCGACCCCACCCTCGACGCCCACCACGAAGCCGTCGTCCTCCTGGCCACCTCCGCCGGCCTCGGCCTCAGCGTCCTCCTCGCCCAACGCACAGCCGAGGCCGCAACGGCCGTCCTGCGCTACCACCTCAGCCGCGTCTTCCCCGGCGCATAGACGACTTCGGGCCCGGACGTTCGCCGTTGTCCAGACGCTCGGGGAGGACGACGAGTGGGTCGCCGCCCGGGGCTGCGCACTGGTGCCGTACCGCGATCTGACGGCCGGAGCCGGGTTGACGCTCGAAGCCCGTCATGCACTGCCGCTGGATGTGACGCTCCTGACGGCCGTCCGTACCCCGGCCGCGTGACGCCGGTGCGGGCGCCACGGTGACGATCGTCCTGCAGGAGGCAGCGGTGGCATCTCGTGATCGGCGAAGCGTCCGGCCGCCTGCGGCGACGTCGATCGTCCATGCAGGTGATCACGGAGCGGCGGCCGGGTGATCTTGAGTGTCGGGATGGATCGGCCCGGGCCCTGAGCGCAGCACAGAAACGCTTCTGCGCCGTGCCGTCGCGGCCCCCGGGCCCTGATCGCGTGTGATCTTCTTCTGCCCGCCAGTGAGCAGTGTGCCCGGGTACGCGGCGTCGGTCGTGGGTGGCCACCGGTGCCCGAGGCGTTTCCGGACGGAGGATCTCCATGAAGAAGTCGCTGACGGCCGCCATGGTCGTGGCCCTGACCAGCGTGCCCCTGATGACCACCGCGGCGGCCGCGGCGACGGTCGTGCCGGGCACGGTCTCCGGTGACGGCGGTGACCGGATCGGGATCGTGAAGGGCAGCGGCGCCGCCTTCGCCAAGGAGGGCGCCCTCGACGCGCTGTGGAAGGGGCAGGCCGACGACGTGAAGCAGATCGTGCTGTCCGGCAGTCGCATCGGCGTCCTCAAGGACGACGGCTCGGCCTACGTGAAGGAGGGCGCCCTCGACGCCCAGTGGGTGTACGAGGCCGGCAACGTCAAGCAACTCGCCCTGTCCGGCGACCGCATCGGCATCGTGAAGGGCAGCGGCACGGCGTACGTGAAGGAGGGGGCGCTCGACGCCGCCTGGAAGGGCGAGGCCGACAACGTCAAGGAGCTCCAGCTCTCGGGCGACCGCATCGGCATCGTGAAGGGCAACGGTTCCGCGTACGTGAAGGAGGGCGCGCTCGACGCCCAGTGGACCGGCGAGGCGGACGACGTCATCCAGCTGGCACTGTCCGGCGACCGGATCGGCGTCCTCAAGGGCAGCGGCGCGGCGTACGTGAAGGAGGGCGCCCTCGACGCCGCCTGGAAGGGCCAGGCCGACAACGTCATCCAGCTCGAACTGTCCGCCGAGCGGATCGGCATCCTCAAGGACACCGGCGCGGCCTTCGTGAAGGAGGGCGCGCTCGACGCCCAGTGGACGGACGAGGCGGCGGGCGTGATCCAGATCGCGCTCTCCGGCGACCGGATCGCCATCGTCAAGGACACCGGCGTCGCCTACGCGAAGGAAGGCGGCCTGACCGCCCAGTGGACCACGGAGGCCGACCACGTGGCCCAGCTCGCCCTGTCGTGATCCGCCGCGAACCGCTCGTCGAGATCTAGCGGTTCGGCCTCCGTACGACCGGTTCCCCCCCGCCAGGACACGTCCTGGCGGGGGGGAGGACCGAAGCGGAGTCCGAGCACCGAGGAGCGCGACGGCCGTCGGCGCACGGGGTGACGACCCCACCGGGCGCCGTGACCCACGTCACAGTTGAGGTTGACCCCGGGGCAGGGTGGAGGCTCCTTCATGTCAGAGAACGACGCGAAGGAGAACGACCATGAACGACCGTCCCGAACTGCTCAAGGCCATCGACGAGTTGACCGCCTCCGGCTTCCTCGGCATCCAGCTCCGCGTGAACGACGAGCACGGCGAGTGGGTCGGCGGTGCCGGCGCGCGGGAGCTGGAGTCCGGCGACAGGCCGCTGACCGACGGGCACTTCCGGATCGGGAGCAGCACCAAGAGCTTCGTCGCCACCACGGTGCTCCTCCTCGTCGCCGAGGGCCGGATCGGACTGGACGCGCCGGTGGCCGACCACCTGCCCGCCTTCGGGCTGGACCGCCGCATCACCACGCGCATGCTGCTCCAGCACACCAGCGGGATCTTCAACCACACCGGCGAGCTCTACGAGGACGGCACGATCGTGCTCGGCGTGCCCTGGCGGGGGAAGGAGTGGGTGGACAACCGCTTCACCACCTACCCGCCCGAGGAGCTGGTCCGGCTCTCCCTCTCCCACCCGCCGCGCTTCGCGCCCGGTGCGGGCTGGAGCTACTCCAACACCAACTACGTCCTCGCCCGGCTGATCGTCGAGGCCGTCACCGGCCGCTCGTTCGCCGAGGAGTTGCGGCGCCTGATCCTCGACCCCCTCGGGCTCACCGGCACCCTCGCGCCCGGCGCCTCCGCCAAGATCCCGGCCCCGCGCAACCACGGCTACTACCGCTACGAGGACGAGGGCCAGGAGCGGACGATCGACGTCACCCGCCAGAACCCGAGCTGGGTGGGCGCCGGCGGGGACATGATCTCGACCACCGCCGACCTGCACACCTACTTCTCCGCCCTCATCGGTGGCCGCCTCCTCCCGCCCGACCTCCTCACCCAGATGCGCACCCCGGAGGAGACGGTCGGCTACGGCCTCGGCGTCTTCGCGCAGGAGACAGCGGCCGGCACCGTCTTCCACCACAACGGCGCCGTCATGGGCTCCGCCGCCCTGATGTACGCCTCCGCCGACGGCCGCACCACCCTCACCGCCGGGCTCACCTGGGTGGACGACGCCGCCATGTCGATCGCGCCCGCCTTCCAGGAGGCCCAGAGCCGCTTGGTGGGCGAGGTGTTCTGCGGCAAGCTGAGGTGATGAGCAGCGGAGTGACGATCGGGCAGGCGGCGGCGTTCGTCGGCATCACGGTGAAGACGGTGCGGCACTACCACCGGATCGGCCTCGCCCCGGAGCCGGAGCGCGACGCCTCCGGCTACCGTCGGTACGGCTCCGCCGAGTTGCTGCACCTGGTCCAGGCGCGGACCCTCGCCGCCGCCGGCGTGCCGCTCGCCGAGATCGGGCCGCTGCTCGACGCCGACCCCGACGCCTTCGCCGCCACCCTCGCCGAGGTGGAGGGCCAACTCACGGACCGGATCGCCGAGTTGACCGCCCGCCGCGACACCCTCCACCGCCTCGCCGACGGCGACCGGGCCCTCCTCCCCGACCGCGCCTGCGCCCTCCTCGACCGGATGCCCGCGCTCGGCTTCGGCCCGGACTACGTGGCGGCGCAGCGCGAGGCCCTGATCCTGGCCCGGGCGATGGTGCCGGAGGGCTTCGAGGGCTTCCTCGACCGGCTCGAACAGGGCCTGGACGAGCCCGAGTTCGTCGCCCTGACCCTGCGCGCCCTGGAGGCGGAGGGCTGGGCGCCGGACGACCCGAGGCTGGAGGAGCTCGCCGCCGCCCTGGCCGACCACCACCTCCGGAGCGACCCGGAGGCCCTGCGCGCCTGGTCCAGGGCCTCGGCCCAGTACCAGCTGATCAACACCCACCGCGAGGACGAGGCCCCGATCGCCGCCCGCCTGACCGCCCTCACCGAGGCCCGGCTCCGCGCGGCGGGCGTCCGCACGCCGCGCGGCTGAGACCGCCGAGACCGCCGAGACCGCCACACGATTCCCGGCGTTCAGCCGCCCGACGCCTCCCTGATCGTTAGCCTGAGAACCGGGCTTTACCCGATCTTGGGGAGGACATGGGGTGAGCGGGTACACAGCGGAGCCGGAGCGGTTCCCCGTGGCGGCGAACAGGTTGGAGGAGGGCGCGAACACGATCTCGCAGGCGGACACCGGCTTCGGCGAGTCCGCCGCCGCCGCGACCCGCCACAACGGGTGGGACATCGGCTCGTCCCTGGGCACCTGCACGACCCGCTGGTCGGCGGAGACCGGCAAGGTCACCAAAGCGATGCGCAAGATCGCCGAGGGGCTGCGGGCCACCGCCGCCAACTACGACCGCCAGGAGGCCGGGATCGCGGAGCAACTGCGCACCGCCGCCGATCTGTTGGAGGGCAAGGCCTGATGCCGTCCCCGTACCAGCAGGAGCAGCCCGACGGCCGCGACACGGTCGTCACCCCGCCCCACCAGCGGCGCTTCGCGACGCCGGTCACCCTGAAGCAGGTCCGCTCCTGCGACCCGCAGGCGTTCCACCGGGCGTCGGAGGAGTGGGACAAGGTCGGCACGGCCATCAGCTCCGCCCGGTTCGTCGCCGTCGACGTCCTCTCCACCCTCCAGGAGGGCTGGAGCGGCGAGGCCGCGACCCTCGGGCGGCGTGCGCTGAAGGAACTGCTGGACGAGATGTCCATCGCGGAGCAGGAGTTGGAGGCCGCGAAGCTCACCCTCGCCACGGCTGCCACCGGACTGACGCTCGCCCGCCGCTGGGTGGCGGAGGCCGACGACCTGGCCCGCGACAACAGCCTCACCATCGCGGAGGACGGCGGGATCGGGTACCCCTCCTGGGCGAGCGGGAACGACCCGGACGGTGCGGGCGAAGCCCGGCGGCTGGCCGGCGTCGCAGGGGACATCCGCAACCTCCTGAAGGCGGCGACGACCTACGCCGCAACCGTCAGCAGCACGGCGGCGCACGAACTGGACCGCATCAACAGCGCGGTGGACTACCGCGTCTTCGACGAGTGGACCAGGCGCGTCGTCGGCGAGGACCTGGCGGGCGCACGCGACATGGCCAAGGCCATCGGCGGCGAGGGCGGCGTCCTGCTGCCGCCCGACGCGTACGACCGGGGCTCGGGCGACTACGGCACGGAGACGCCGACCGACGCGGACCGCCGGCTGAAGGCGATGCTGGGCGCCGGGATCGCCGGGATGCCGTTCACGGCCGGGGGCACCAACGCCAGCGCCAACATGGCCCATTACCTCTCCGGCAGCGGCGAGCCGCTGGCGCTGAACGTCGAGGACATGCTGAAGGAGATCCCCGATTTCAAGGAGAGCGTGTCCACCACTCTGGACGGCAACCTGCCGGGCTGGGAGGCCGAGGCCCTCGCGGAGTACCGGCGCACGGGCAAGCCGGTCGCGCTGGTCCAGCAGACCGGCTGGCAGCCCATGTCCGCGACCCCGTACAGCAGCAAGGACTGGTTCTACGCGGTCGGTTCCTTCCACTACAACACGGAGGCGAAGGTCGAGGTCAAGCCGACCTCGCCCGGCGCCCCGCCGGAGGTGACGGTCACCTACAAGACCCACGTGCGCGACCGGTACAACTGGGACTTCGACAGGAACGACCCGCTCCACCAGAAGGGGACGGAGGTGCCGGGCGTGGGGTACGTGTCGGACGGGGACCTCCAGCGCCTCCACAGGACCGGGCTGGCCCGGGAGTTCGACATGGGAGGCGCCAGCGATGCCCGGACGAGGAAGCTCTGAGGTGGCATCGGCCGGGAGCACCGGACGTCGGCTCCTCATCGCCTTCGAGGTGCTCTGCGGGCTGGTGATCGTGGGGTGCCTGTGGTGGGGCGTGGACGCGTTCCTGGGGGCCCGCGAGTCGCGGGACGGGACGGAGGCCGCGCGCGCGGAGCGGCTGGCGGGCCTGTCCCACCAGCAGCACCCCGGGAAGGGGCGGTACTACGCCCCGGCGGCGGCCGTACTGACCGTGGGCCCTGACGGGGCGCCGGTCACGTACCTGCGGTACGGGGCCGCCGACACCGCCGACAACAACGTCGAGGACTTCCTGCGCACCTACGACCTGCCGACGGCGGGTACCCCCGCCATCCTGCCGGAGGACCTGCGGATCGCACTGCACGTCGAGCAGCCCGCCGGGGCCGTGCTCCTGCCGGACGTACGGGCGGGGCGGCAGGTCTTCGTGGTTCCGCGGCCCCCGACGAAGGCCTCGGCCGAGGGTGTGGCCGCCGACGTCTACGTCCGGGCGACCGGCGACTGAGCGGGCCCGCCGCGCTTCCCCGCGCGGCGGGCCCGGGGCCTCAGGAGGCCGCGAGCCAGGAGGCCGGGCCGCCGACCTGCGTCCAGTTGGTGCCGCCCTGCCACTGGAAGACGGCGCCGCGGTCCGGGGTCAGCCCGTAGACCGTGCCGTTGCCGTCGATGGTGAACTCCGCACCGGGGCCGCCGATCCGGGCCCAGTTGTTCGGGCTGCCGCCGTAGCGCCAGACGTCGCCGGTGCTCGGGTTGGTGGCCAGCAGGGTGCCGCCGCCACCGGCGACGATGCTGCTCGCCGGGCCGCCGACCTGGATCCAGTTGGTGCCGCCCTGCCACTGGAAGACGGCGCCGCGGTCCGGGGTCAGCCCGTACACGGTGCCGTTGCTGTCGACGGAGAACTGGGCACCGGGGCCGCCGATGCGGGTCCAGCTGTTCGGGGTGCCGTTGTAGCGCCAGACGTCGCCGGTGCTGGGGTTGGTGGCGATCAGGGTGTCGCCGCCACCGGCGTAGATGTCGGTGGCGGGGCCGCCGATCTGGATCCAGTTGGTGCCGCCCTGCCACTGGAACACCCCGCCGCCGTCCGGGCTCAGCCCGTACACGTGGCGGTTGCCGTCCTGGGCGAACTCCTTGCCGGGGCCTCCGATCCGGGACCAGTTGTTGGGGCTCCCGTTGTACGCGTAGAGGTCTCCGCTGGACGGGTTGGTGGCGATCAGCCCGCTGCCGCCGGAGACGATGGTGGAGGCCGGGCCGCCGACCTGCGTCCAGGTCGAGCCGTCGAAGTAGAAGACGCCGCTGCGGTCCGGGTTCTGGGCGAAGAGCGCGTGGTAGGCGGAGATCGAATCCGCCGGCCGGGCCGTGGCGGCGGCGGTCACGGACGCGGTGTCGGCCTGGGCGGGCACCGCCGCCAGCGGCGCGGTGCCGATCGCGAGCGCGAGGCCGGTGAGGAGGAGCTTGCGGGAAGTGGCACGGAGAAGCATCGCTTCCAACCTTCTGAGTGGCGTGGGAGTGATCCGAGCTACAGAATCAGGGGGGCGAATGCGCCGAAATGAATCCCCTGCTCAGGGGGAACAGGAATTCGCTGCCTACGGTTCCAGCGTGATGGAATTGATCGGCGTCATGTCCTTGTCGATGTACCAGCCGGCGGGCAGGTAGCCCTCGCAGCCGACGCCGTCGTAGCCCGTGCAGGTGCGCATGGTGGCACCGCCGGTCTGGTTGTTGTAGATGCGGTAGGTGCCGTACATGTTGCTGAGGTTGTAGGTGCCGTACCGGTAGTAGGTGGAGGTCGGCTGGTTGTTGTTCCACCCGGCGCCCGGATAGAGACAGACGTACCCGGACGGACAGCCGTAACTGTCGTCCGCGGTCCGGGCCGTGGCGGTCGTCGCCCCGACGGTGGCCACCGCGCCGACGGCGAACGCGAGTGCGACGGTGGTCCTCACGATCCTGCGCATGGTTGTGCTCCTGCCCGGTGAACGAATCGGGCCCCTCCGGTTTCGCCGTCCGTCGATGCGTTCGATGAAAGCATCCGGAATCGGATTCCGGAAACAGGGAGGAAAATGCTCCGTGAGCACACTCGCACCCGTAACCGAGACATGTCAATGGACTCGCACCGCAGGCCCCGGGGCACCCTCCCGGCACTCCTGGAACGTCTTTCCCGCGATTCCCGGAAATTGTCGGTACCCGATTCCCGGGCCGAATGAATGCCCGGATGTCGAAAAGGCATCGGAATCCTTCGTCGTCGACGACCCGATGCGCCGGGGCGGGGCCCGATCGCGATCCGGAACACCCTCTCGGACGAACACGGCACCCACGGCTGCGCGTTGGCGTCGGAGACGGAAGCTCTGACGCGCGGTGTCGGGTGGCACGATGTCGGTGCCGCAGTGTGCGGTTGTTCGTCCATGGGGGTGTTGGCGGTGCGGGTTCTTGCCGGACGCTACGCGTTGGTGCGGTTTGTGGGGCGCGGCGGGATGGGGGAGGTGTGGGAGGGCCGGGACCGGATGATCGAGCGGCGGGTCGCGGTCAAGCTGCTTCCGCACGAGAAGCGCGACGACGCGGGCGCGGCACTGTTCTTCCGCGAGGCGCGTACCGCCGGCGCCCTGCAGCACCCGGGCGTGGTCACCGTGCACGACCTGGGCCAGGACGAGGCGGACGGTTCGCTGTTCCTGGTCATGGAGTTCGTCGAGGGCCGCAACCTGGCCGCAGTGCTCCACGAGGACGGCCCCCCGCCGGTCGCCTCCGCCGTGGAATGGGCCGCCCAGGCCGCCGCGGCACTCGCCCGCGCCCACGACGCGGGCATCGTCCACCGTGACCTGAAGCCGGCGAACCTCATGCTCACCACCGAAGGGCGGGTCAAGGTCCTGGACTTCGGGATCGCCCGCTTCATGGAGTCCACGAACCGCTCCAGCAAGGTGATGGGCACCCTCGCCTACATGCCACCCGAACGGTTCGAGGAGCACCCCGGGGACGCCCGCTCGGACCTGTACTCCTTCGGCTGCGTCCTGCACGAACTCCTCACCGGGAAGCCGCTGTTCGAGGCCAGCAGCCCGATCTCGATGATGAACGCCCACCTGTTCACGGCCCCCACCCGTCCCGGCGGACAGCGCGCGGGCATCCCCGCCGACCTCGACGACCTCGTCCTCGCCCTCCTCGCCAAGGACCCCGCCGACAGACCCGCCACCGCCGAAGACGTCCACCGACGCCTCGCCGCCCTCACCCGCCACCGCACGACGGCCCCCGCCCCGGTCCCCGCCCCGCCGCCCGGCCCGGACCACGGCACGCCGAAAACCGGTGCCGAGGGGCGCCCGCCCCAAGCGCCGTCGCCCGGGCGCCGCCGATTCCTCCGGCTCGCCGCCGGCGCCACCGTCGCCATCGGTGGCGGAATCGCTGCGGCGCTCCCCTTCACCGACCGCGGCGCCGCCACCGACGACCCCGGCCAGGCCGTCGGTACGAGCCCGTCGACCGGCATCAGTCCGTCGACACCCCTACGACCCCAGTGGCCCTTCGCGACCGGCGGCTTCGTCACGGCGGCGCCGGCTGTCGTGGGCGGTGTGGTGTACGTCGGCAGCTACGACAAGAATCTGTACGCCCTCGACGCCGCCTCCGGCACCAGGAAATGGGCCTACACCACCGGTGGCAACCTCCCCTCGTCGCCGGTGGTCGCGAACGGCGTGGTGTACATCGGCAGCGACGACAAGACCGTGTACGCCCTCGACGCCACCACCGGCACCAAGAAGTGGGCCAACTACATCGACGCCGGTGGCGGCTGCTCGCTGGTGGTCACGGACGGCGTGGTGTACGTCAGTTCGGGCCACAACGTGTACGCCCTCGACGCCGCCACCGGCACCAACAGGTGGACCTGCACCACCGGCGGCCTCGTCGACCGGTCGCCGACGGTCGTGGGCGGTGTGGTGTACGTCAGCAGTGTGGACAAGAACGTGTACGCCCTCGACGCCGCCACGGGCGCCAGGAAATGGGCCTACACCACCGGCGGCAACGTCTACTCGTCACCGGCCGTCGCGGACGGCCTGGTGTACGCGGGCAGTACGGACAAGAACGTGTACGCCCTCGACGCCGCCTCCGGCGCCAGGAAATGGGCCTACACCACCGGGGGCATCGTCGAATCGTCGCCGGCCGTCGCGAGCGGTGTGGTCTACATCTCCGGCGGCGACAACAACGTGTACGCCCTCGACGCCGCCACGGGCGCCAGGAAATGGGCCTACACCACCGGGGGCCGCGGTCTCTGCCCATCGCCGGCCGTCGCGGGCGGCGTGGTGTACATCTCCAGCGACGACAACAACGTGTACGCCCTCGACGCCGCCACAGGTGCCAGGAAATGGGCCTACACCACCGGCGGCAACGGCCTCCTCTCGACGCCGACGGTCGCGGGCGGCGTGGTGTACGTCGGCGGTGCCGACGACAAGAACGTGTACGCGCTCGACGCCGCCACGGGTGCTGTCGTGAAGTAGCGCAGCATCAGCACACCGCCCCGCCGCGACCGTGGTCGCGGCGGGGCGGTGTGCTGCGGGGTGAACGGGCGTCAGCGGCCGGCGTGGGCCTTGGCGCGGGCGGCGGAGCGGTCGTCCTCGCCCTGGTCGTCGTTGTCGTCGGACCAGCCGTCGCTGCGGTCGCGGTAGAGCGTGAAGCGGTCGAACAGGACCGGCGTCGGGACGGGGTTGGCGGCGGTGGCCGGCACCGAGTGGTAGTAGGAGACGGTGATCGTCGTCCGGCCGCCGGGCACCAGGCCCGGGTCGACGTCGAAGACGGCGACGCCGTACGGGAACGCGGTGTCCGGGTCCGTCACCGCCGACCAGAGGGCCTTCTCCTTGGCGTCCGGGTCGGCCTTGAAGGTGAGGCGCTGGGTGCGGACGGAGGCCTGGCGCACGCCGTCCTCGTCGACCGGGAGGTAGACGTCGTCGTGGCCCGCCGTGCCGCCGCCGCCGAGGATGAGGTGGACGGTGCCCTCGGAGGTGTCGATCCGGCGCAGGTCGTCGTCCGCGACGGCCGGGGTGAGCAGGCCGCCCGGCTCGGTGCCGCGCACGGGGTGGGTGCGCTCGTAGTCGTGGTCGTGGCCGGCCAGGACGAGGTCGACGCAGTAGCGGTCGAGCAGCGGCAGCAGGTGCTCGCGCAGGCCCATGTCGCCGCCGTGGCTCGCGGCCGAGGAGGACATCGCGAACTGGTGCAGGTTGACGACGATCCAGTCGATCTCACTGCCCTTGCGGGCGCGCTTCAACAGGCTCTCCAGCCAGCGCAGTTGGGCGCCCTCGCTGTAGCCGCTGATGTAGATGGACTGCCCGGTGGCCGGGTCGAGGCTGGCGTCGTCCTCGACGGCGATCTCGTTCCCGTCGAGGCTGACGAACAGGACGGAGCCGACCTGGAAGCTGTACCAGTTGCCGCAGTGGTCGCGGGTGCCGTTGCCGGGCAGCTCGAAGCGCGTCAGGTAGGAGGCGTAGCCGAGGTCCCCGCCGCCGGCCTCGACCTCGTGGTTGCCGGGGGCCGGCATCCACGGGCGGTTGGCGGCGGACTTGCCCATGTTGTTCATGAACGCGTTCCAGGCCTGCGGCTGGAGCTGCGGGTTGTTGTTGGCGTACGCGAGGTCGCCGTTGAGCAGGTGGAACAGCGGGGCGAACTGCTCGACCTGGCGGACGGCCGCGTTGCCGTGGATCGAGGACTTCTTGAAGACGTTGTCGCCGGTGCCGAGGTCCCCGAAGCTGGTGAAGCGGAAGGAGGCCCGGCCGCGGGCGGGCGCGGTGCGGAAGGTGCCGCGCACCGGCTCGGCGCCGTCGTGGAACACCTCGTAGACGTACGTGGTGTCGGGGCGCAGCCCGTCCAGGCGGGCGTGGTGGGTGAAGGTCTCGACCTTGTTGAGGCCGTCGACGTAGCTGCGGCTGCGGGCGTCGACGGTGCGGCCGGCGCCGGTGCGCGGGGTGCCGATGCGGACCCGGGGGCGCCGCACGGTGGCGGCGGTGGCCCAGGAGACGGTCATCTCGCGGGAGGGCTCGTCACCCCACTGGAGGTGGATCTGCTCGGGCCCGGGCGTGCCGGCCACGGCCGGCTGCGTCCAGAGCAGGGTCGAGGCGGGGATCGCCGCGAGTGCGCCGACCGCCGTACCCGTCCGAAGGACCGTTCTACGCGAAGGTTGTGCCACCACTGCTGCCTCCTGTGCTCCGAGAAACGCCGAGGAGGTTCCCAGTCGGATCGCACGATCGGACCAATGCCGACCGTGCGTACGGCGAACGGAAGTTGAACACCACTCCGGCGGGGGACGGCCGGATGGCGGCGGGCCGCCCGGGTGGTCCCGGGCGACCGACCGGGTGACCCGCCGGACGTGTCGTCGGCGCCGCGCCCCACCCGGCGTGCGTCGGTTGGGAATGCGCCGTCTCCGGACGGCGCACGCCTTGTCCCCTGACCTGAGAGCCGCCGATGCCTCCCACCGCCCGTTCCTCGGCCCGCTTCCGCCGCCGCTTCCTCCCCACCGCGCTGTGCGCCGTCGCCGTGGCCCTCGCCGCCCCCGCGGCCCAGGCCGCGCCACCGGGCGGCGAGGGCGACGGACCGGGAGGCGGCGGCGCGTACGACTGGGAGAGCGTGGCGGCCTGCGAGAGCAGCGGGAACTGGCACGTCAACACCGGCAACGGCTACTTCGGCGGCCTCCAGTTC
The DNA here is from genome assembly GCF_044767945.1 of Kitasatospora sp. NPDC101183. Taxonomy (NCBI): domain Bacteria; kingdom Bacillati; phylum Actinomycetota; class Actinomycetes; order Kitasatosporales; family Streptomycetaceae; genus Kitasatospora; species Kitasatospora sp. NPDC101183. The sequence goes on from NZ_JBIWOW010000015.1 coordinate 93,394, forward strand.
GACGACCCGACCTGGCGGGAGAACGGCGGGCTGACCTACGCGCCGCGCGCGGACCTCGCCAGCCGCGAGGAGCAGATCGAGATCGCCGGGCGCCTGGCCGGGCGCCGGGGGCTGAGCCCCTGGCCGGTCTGCGGCGTCCGCGCCACCCGGGACCACAGCCGTGGCAACGGCCCGGACGGGGGCAACGGCCGGGACAGCGGTCCGGGCCGGGCGCCCGAGGCCGCGCCCCCGAAGCCGGCGGCCGCGGAGGGCGGGCAGTGGACCGTCCGCGAGGACGACACCCTCACCGACCTCGCCGTCGCGCTGCGCGTGCCCGGCGGCTGGCCCGCCCTGTACGCGCTCAACCGGACGGCCGTCGGCGAGGACCCGGACCTCATCCGGCCTGGCCTGGTCCTGCGCGTCCCCTCGGAGTGATCCAGCCGCCGCCCGCGCCCGACCCCCGTACGGGCGCGGGCGGCGTCATGCCCCGTCAGGCCTCGGGCTTCAGGGCCTCGGGCTTCAGGACCTCGGGCTTCAGGCCTCGGGCCTCGGGCCAGCCCAGGTCGCGCCGCGCCAGGTGGACGATCCCCGGCAGCGGGAAGAGCAGCAGGAACAGGTTCGGCGCCCACCATCCGGGCGTGAAGTCCCCGCGCAGCGCCCAGAAGGCGACGGCCTGCAGCCCGGCGGCGCTGGTGAGCGCGAGCGAGAGCAGCATCAGCGACCGGACGGCGGCGCGCCGGCCCCGGCAGCCCGTCAGCAGGGCGGCGATCCCGGTGAGGCTGGCGAGCAGGTCCAGCGGCAGGAACGAGTAGTTCCAGTCGGCGAGGACCGGGTTGTCGTAGTCCCGGTACGCGTACTCGGCGGGCAGCAGCGCCGTCACGGTGACCGCCCAGTAGACCAGGAAGCCGAGGTCGGTCAGCGCCATCGACGCCTTGGTGAGCGTCATCAGTCGGTCAGGCCTGGAGCGCACGGTCACGGTTCACCAACTCCACGATCAGGGCCCGCAGTTCACGGTGCAGCCCGTCGTGCGGCGGGCTGAGGTCGAGCAGCCTCGCGGACCACCAGCCGTCCACGGCCATCCGCACCAGCGTGGCCGTCGCCGGGCTCAGCCCGTCCTCCTCCAGCCGCCGCTGCCAGCGGGCGTACCGCTCGCGCAGCCCGTCCAGCACCTCGGGCCCGCCGGCGGCGGCGAGCAGGGCGACGGGCACCTGGTCGACGCCGCTGGTGTCCCCCGCCGGGGACTCGGGCGGGATGGTCGCGTCCAGCCAGGCCAGCGCGAACGCCCCCGGCTCCGAGCCGGGCCCGGGCAGCACCGCCTCGAAGCGGTCGGCCAGCCGGGCGACGACCCCCTCCACCAGCGCCCGCTTGCTCGGGAAGTGGTGCAGCAGCCCGCCCTTGCTCACCCCCGCCTCGGCGGCCACCGCGTCCAGCCGTACGGCGTCCACGCCGCCCCGGACGAGCAGCCGCTCCACCGCGTCCAGCAGTTGGTCCCTCATGGGCCCCCACCCTGTTCGTCACCGTCGGACCGTCCAGACGGTCGGTCCCGTCGAAGCGCCACCCTAGCAGCCGCCGGCGCGGCTCAACCACCGTCGGCCGCAGGCAGTTTGGAGAATGGGAGAAGGCGAAGGGCCCGCCCGGTCGAGGTGACCGGGCGGGCCCTTCGGGTGCGGACGGGCGTCAGCCGACGTGGACGCGCGGCCGGCGGCTGCGGTCCGGCTCGGCCTCGCGCAGCACCTCGCGGGTGACCGGCGCGACCTCGCCCTGCCCGAGCAGGAAGAACCGCATGAACTGGGCGAAGGGGTTGCCCTCCGTCCACTCGAAGTAGAGGTGCGGCTGCTGGCCCGTGCGGTCCCGGACGGTGAGCGCCAGGGCGGCGATCGCGTTGGGGATGCTGGAGCTCTCCAGGGTGAGCACCCGGTAGCGGCCGTGCAGGACCTCGCCGCGCACGGTCAGTTCGGCCTCGAAGTCGGAGGCGTCGCGGACGGTGACCTCGACGAAGACCAGGTCGTCCTCGCCGGGGATGTCGTTGTCGGCGCGGATCTGGCGGATCTTGTCCCGGTACTCGGCCACGTCGCGGTTGCTGGGCTCGTTGGCGATCAGGCGCAGCGGACGGTGGGCGTAGTCCCTGATGAAACGTTCCGCCACATCGTCCAGCACCACGTTCGTCACGCGCAGCTCGAAGGCCCGGCGCAGGCGGGAGAGCAGCGAGAGCAGGATGATGCCGGCGATGAAGCAGGCGCCGATCTTGAGGCCGTCCGGGCGCTCCATCACGTTCAGCACGGTGGTGTAGAGGAAGATCGCGGCGATCGCGCCGAAGCCGTACGTCCAGCCGCGCTGGCCCCGCTTGTGCGCGGCGATGGTCACCGCGATGGCCGCCGAGCTGATCAGCACCAGCACACCCGTGGCGTAGGCGCCGCCCTGGGCGTCCACGTCCGCGTCGAAGATCCAGGTGACCAGGAAGCCGATCAGCGTCAGCACGATCACCATCGGGCGCACGGCGCGGGCCCAGTGCGGGGCCATGCCGTAGCGCGGCAGGTAGCGGGGCAGCAGGTTGAGCATGCCCGCCATCGCCGAGGCGCCGGCGAACCAGAGGATGGCGATGGTGGAGAGGTCGTAGACGCTGCCGAAGGTGCCGCCCAGGTACTCGTGCGCCAGGAAGGCCAGGGCGCGGCCGTTGGCCTCGCCGCCCGGCTTGAACTGGTCGGCCGGGATCAGCAGGGTGGTGATGAAGCTGGTGGCGATCAGGAAGACGCTCATGATCACGGCGGCGGTGGTGAGCAGCTTGCGGGTGCCGCGGATCCGGCCGGCCGGGTTCGCCTCGGTGTCCGTGGCGTCACCCTTGATGTGCGGCATCACGGCGACGCCGGTCTCGAAGCCGGACAGGCCCAGCGCCAGCTTCGGGAAGGTCACCAGGGCCACGCCGACCATGACGATCGGGTTGCCGTGCTGGGCCGTCAGCGCGTCCGTCCAGTCGGTGACGACGTGCGGGGCCTTCGCGATCTCCCACAGGCCGACGGCCACCACGACCACGTTCAGCACGAGGTAGGCGCCGACGAGGAAGACGGCCAGGCCGATCGCCTCGCCGAAGCCCTTGAGGAAGACCGCGCCCAGCAGCGCGACCAGCACCATGGTGATCAGCACCTGCTTGTTGCCGAGCAGGCTGTTGAGGTGCGGGTTCTCCACCAGGTGCGCGCTGGCGTCCGCGGCTGAGAGGGTGATGGTGATCAGGAAGTCCGTCGCCGCGAAGCCCAGCAGGGCCAGGACGAACAGCTTGCCCTTCCAGAAGGACAGCAGCCGCTCCAGCATCGCGATCGAGCCCTCACCGCGCGGGCTCTCCTGGGCGACACGGTGGTAGACGGGCAGCGCGCCGAGCAGGGTGACGACCACCAGCACGATCGTGGCGATCGGCGAGAGCACGCCCGCGGCGAGGGCGGCGATGCCGGGCTGGTAACCGAGCGTGGAGAAGTAGTCCAGGCCGGTCAGGCACATCACCCGCCACCAGCGCTGGCCGGTGTGCGCGCCCTGCGCCGCCTGCGCCGTCGTGGAGTCCCCCGACTCCACGGCCTCCGCGGCCTGGCCCTCGCCGGACGTCTGCGCGGGCTTCTCCGCGCTCATGTCCTCCAGCATCCAGTTGCGGAAGCGTATTCGCGCCGACGGCGTCTCCGCCGCCCGGCCCGTCGAAGTGTCCGTCGAACCCGACGAAGTCACCTTGCACCTCTTGTTTAAAGACCCCGTAAAAACGCCGTCGGGCGACGGCAGTGCGTCAGGCTATGCGACAGGCGTTAAGGACACGTCATCGCCCCGCGTTAAGAAAACGTCAGTGAGATCGGCGTCAGGACGCGGCTCCCGGGGCAGGGGTGTTCCCCGCCCCGGGAGCCTCAGTTCGTCACGCTCGGTAGCCGAGCACCGTCATCATGCCCGTCTCCGCGTGGTACACGTTGTGGCAGTGCACCATCCACAGGCCCGGGTTGTCGGCGTCGAAGTCGACGGCGAGGGTCGCGCCCGGCAGGACGATCGCGGTGTCCTTGCGCGGGCCGTCGCCGGACCCGCCGCCGGGCAGCGCGAAGGTGTGTCCGTGCAGGTGGACGGGGTGCCACATCTGCGTCGCGTTGCGGAACTCCAGGCGCACCCGCTCCCCCGCCGCCACCGGGTAGCGCTGGGCGGGGTCGTAGCGGCGGCCGTTGAACGCCCAGTCCGCCGTGGCCATGCCGCCGGTCATCTCCAGCTTCACGGTGCGGTCCGGCCGCCGCGCCGGGAGGCGGACGCTCGGGTGGGCCTTGAGCCTGTCGGCGGTCAGCAGCCGCCCGTCCAGCTCGGACGGGCGGACGGCCGCGTCGGGGGCGGCGCCGCCTCCGGTGCGCAGCACGGCGAGGGCGGTCGCGTTCTTGCCCTCGGCGAGGGCGGTCAGCGGGAAGACCCCGTCCTTGACGGTGACCAGCACGTCGTAGCGCTCGCCCATGCCGAGCAGCAGGGCCTCGGTGGTGGCGGGCTCGACGGGGAAGCCGTCGGTGTGGGTGACCGTCAACTCGTGCCCGCCCAGGGCGACCCGGTACGCGGTGTCGCCGCCCGCGTTGATCAGGCGGATGCGGACGCGGTCGCCGGGCTTGGCGGCGAAGGTCTCGGGGGCGGCGGGGAGACGGCCGTTGACCAGGTGGAACGGGTGCGCGACATCGCCGGCGTCGCCGCCGAGGAGGGCGCTGCGGGCGCCCATGAGCATGCGGGAGGGGCCGGTCCCACCTCCTCCGCCCATGCCCGGCATCCCGGGCATGTCGTGGCCGGAGTGGTCCGTGCCGCCCGTGCCTCCCATGCCGCCCATGCCCTTGGCGAGTTCGGCGAGCACGGCGTCCGGGGTGCTGCCGTCCACGCCGTCCACCCAGTCGTCCAGGACGACGACCCACTCCTTGTCGTACGCGAGGGGCTCCTTCGGGTCCTCGACGATCAGCGGGGCGTAGAGGCCCCGGTCCTGCTGGGCGCCGGAGTGGGGGTGGAACCAGTACGTGCCGGGGTGGGTGAGGGCGAAGCGGTGGTCGAAGGAGGCGCCCGGCTTGATCGGGGCCTGGGTGACGCCCGGCGCGCCGTCCATGTCGTTGCGCAGCGCGAGGCCGTGCCAGTGCAGGGAGGTGGGCTGCGGCAGGTGGTTGGCGAGGGTCAGCGCGAGCGTCTCGCCCGCCTTCGCCCGCACCTCCTGGCCGGGCAGGCGGTCCCCGTACGTCCAGGTGCGGACGGTACGGCCGCCGCCGAGGTCGACGGTGGACTCGGTGGCGGTGAGCGCGACCTTGCGCTCGGGGCCCGGGTTGCGGCGCGCCTCGGCGGCGGCGACCTCGGGGCCGCCGGGGGCGACGAAGCCGGCGGGCGGGGCGGCGGGGCTGCTCGGGCCGCCGTGGTCCATGCCCCCCGTGGAGCCCATGGAGCCCATCGAGTCGGAGGAACAGGCGGCGAGCAGGCCGGTGGACGCGGCGGCGAGCGCCGCGCCGAGGACGGTACGGCGGGTGGGTGTGCGCATGACGGAGTGCACCTCGTGCGGTGTGGTGTGGGTGTACGGGCAGGGCGCGTCGGCCGCTCCGCGCGCGGGCGCGGGGCAGCGGGCGCGCGCCTACTGGCGCAGCACCGACAGCCGGTTGAGGAGCGTCCGCCCGCCCACGGGCGGGGGCAGCGCACGGACGGCCCGCAGGAGGCGGGCCCGCAGCGCGGCGGCGGGGTCGCCGCTGCGGTGGAGGAGCGGGGCGGCGGCGAGCAGCACGAGGGTCCAGCCCGCGAGGACGGCGAGGCAGACGGTCATCGGGTCCATGCCGTCGGCGGGCGGGGCGGCGTGCGCCGTCGGCCGGTCGGGCACGGCGAGGGGCTCGACCTCCGCGGGCTGTGCGGCATGCGCGGCGAGCGCCGTCGGACGGTCGTGCATGCCGTGCGTGCCGTGCGCCTCCCAGGGATGGCCGAGGGTGTGCATCGTCACGACGCCCAGCACCAGCGCGGCCAGGAGCAGCAGGCGCGGCAGCCAGGGCAGCGACGCGCCGATCGGCCGGAACCCCCGCCCCATCGCCCCGCCTCCTCGCACCCCGATGCCGACACGTACCCCCGCAGGGTATCCCGTCCCACGCGCCTACCGGGCTCCGGTGTCCACCGCGAGGAGGTGGCCGGTGCCGGAGACGGTGACGGTGATGCTCAGCGGGGGCCGCCCGGCCTCGGCCGGGCGGCGGTAGGTGAGGGTGCGGGCGGTGTCGTCGGAGGGGACGGGCGTGACGGTGGGGGTCACGCCGGCGACGCGGTCGCCGAACCAGACGTGGGCGAACTCGGCCCCGGCGGCGACCACCTTCTCCGGCGGGAGGACCACCCCGATCACCCCGCCGTCCGCGACGGCGGAGAGCAGGTCCCCCGACGGGAGGTCGATGCGGAACGAGCCCCGGTCCGTCGTCACCTCCATGACCGCCGGCCCGCCCGCCGACCCGGGCTCGGTCTTCGTCAGGCTCACTCGGGTGTCCGGCCCGAACAGGCTGTCCGCGACCTCCTGCGCCCGCAGCGGGTCACCCATCGCCACCGGCTCGAAGCCGGGGCCGTCCTGGACGATCCGGATGCCCAGCCCCAGCACCAGCCCGACGACCCCCAGCCCCGCCCCGGCGATCGCCGCGCCCTGCCGCAGGTCGCGCAGCACCCCCTGGGGCCCGCGCCGCAGCGCCAGCAGCCACCCCACCCCCAGCAGGGTGCCGATCAGCGCCCCCGCCGAGTTGTCGAGGAAGTCGGCGGCGTCGCAGGCCCTCCCGGTGCGCAGCAGCGTCTGGGTGATCTCCGTCCCCGCCGAGAGCACGACGAGGCCGGCCAGCCCGGTCAGCGGGCGGCGGAACAGCAGGACGGTCAGGAACGCCGGCGGCACGTACAGGGCGATGTTCATCAGGCCCTGCTGCGCGGTGAGGTCGTACCAGACGGACGGGCCGATCGAGCAGTACGGCGTCCCTGCGTACCCGGACGCCGTCGGCGTGAGGGTGACGGCCGCCTCGCCCGCCAGGCTCACGCCCCACAGCGCCGCCGTCACCACGGGCCGTCCGTCCCGCCGGGCCCACCACCAGGCCCCGGCACCGAAGAGCACCCCGAGGACGCCGAAGACCGGGAACAGCAGGGGCGTGCCGTTGAGAGCGGCTTCTGTCATCTGAGCTTCCAGTCGCGAGAGTTGACGGTACGGAGCAAGCCGACAGTCAAACAGACGCACACGACCGGACTCACACGCCCCCCGGCCCACCAGCCGGACCCGTCATGCCCGGGGCCCGGCTCGGTGGTGCGAGCCGGGCTCACCTCGGGTCGGGTCAGACGGCGGTCCGCCAGACGGTGGCGTCGGGTCCGGCCCAGGAGCCGGCCTGGTCGAGACGGGTCACCGTCCAACCGGCACGCGAGAGTTCGTCCGAGCCCGGCCGCTGCCCGCGCAGCCGGCTGAGCAGGACGGCGGTGACAACGGCGAGCTCCTCGGGCGAGGGCCGCCCGTGCTCGATCGTGAACAGGGTTTCGGTCGTCTGGTTCATTGCGGTTGGTTCCCATGCTTCCTGGAGGGGATGGCGGTGACCTTGCCACGCAGCATGCTCAGGGCGTCGATCAGCCGGATGCGGGTCTCGGCCGGGTCGATGACGTCGTCCACGAGGCCGCGCTCGGCCGCGTAGTACGGGTGCATCAGCTCGCTCTGGTACTGCTTGACGAGCTGGGCCCGGGTGGCGGCCGGGTCCTCGGCGGCGGCGATCTCGCGGCGGAAGATGACGTTGGCGGCGCCGTCGGCGCCCATCACGGCGATCTCGTTGGTGGGCCAGGCCAGCGAGAGGTCGGTGCCGATGGACTGCGAGTCCATCACGATGTACGCGCCGCCGTACGCCTTGCGCAGGATCAGCGAGATCCGGGGCACGGTGGCGTTGCAGTACGCGTACAGCAGCTTGGCGCCGTGCCGGATGACGCCGCCGTGCTCCTGGTCCACACCGGGCAGGAAGCCCGGCACGTCGACCAGGGTGACCAGCGGGATGTTGAAGGCGTCGCAGAACTGGACGAAGCGCGCAGCCTTCTCGGAGGCGTGGATGTCGAGCACACCGGCCAGCACGGACGGCTGGTTGGCGATGATGCCGACGACCTGCCCGCCGAGCCTGGCCAGTGCGCAGATCACGTTGCCGGCCCACTGCTCGTGCACCTCGAAGAAGTCACCGTGGTCGGTGATCTCCCGGAGGACCGCCCGCATGTCGTACGCGCGCGAGGGGTCGGCGGGGACCAGGTCGATCAGGGCCTCGCAGCGGCGGGTGACCGGGTCGCCGGCCTGTTCGGCGGGCGGAAGCTCGCGGTTGTTGGAGGGCAGCAGCGAGAGCAGGAAGCGGACCTCCAGCAGGCAGCTCTCCTCGTCGTCGTACGCGGTGTGGGCCACGCCGGAGAGGGTGGAGTGGACGTCGGCGCCGCCCAGGCCGTTCTGGGTGATCGCCTCGCCGGTCACGGCCTGCACCACGTCGGGGCCGGTGATGAACATCTGCGCGATGTCCCGCACCATGAACACGAAGTCGGTGAGCGCCGGGGAGTAGGCCGCGCCGCCGGCGCACGGGCCGAGCATCACGCTGATCTGCGGGATCACCCCGGAGTTGCGGACGTTGCGCTGGAAGATGCCGCCGTAGCCGGCGAGCGCGGTGACGCCCTCCTGGATGCGGGCGCCGGCACCGTCGCAGAGTCCGACGATCGGGCAGCCGGTGGTGGCGGCCATGTCCATGATCTTCTGGATCTTCTGCGCGTGCGCCTCGCCCAGCGCGCCGCCGAAGATCCGGAAGTCATGGGCGTAGACGAACACCCGACGGCCGTCCACCAGACCCCATCCGGTGATCACACCGTCGCTGTGCGGGCGCTTGTCCTCCAGGCCGAAGCCGGTGGCGCGGTGCCTGCGCAGGCCCTCGATCTCGGTGAAGGTCCCGGGGTCGAAGAGCAGCTCGATCCGCTCCCGCGCGGTGAGCTTGCCCTTGGCGTGCTGCGCCTCGGTCGCCTTGGCGCTCGGCCCGACCAGCAACTCGGCCTTGAGCGCCGCGAGTTCGGCCGCCCGGTCCGCGGTGCGCGGGCTCTCGTCCATCATGGTCATGTGCGTCCTCCGGTTCTGTTCGGCACCAACTGCCGGAGCAGGGCGGTTTCCTGGTGGCTCAGCGGCAGATCCGGACGGAGCCGCTCGGGGTGGCCGGGCGGCGGCCCGTACGGCAGCGGCAGCAGCGGTGGGAGGTACCCCGACTCCCGGTATGCCGAGAGCGCTTCCTCGTACCGGTGGAAGTCGAACCCGCCGATGGTCATCAGCCCCTCCCCCAACGGTCTGAGGCAGTGGCGGACGACTGCGGACAGCAGCCGTCGTGGAACGGACATCGGGCCCCCTCTCTGTTCGAAGAGACCGCGAGGATGCAAGTCCTCGCTCGAGACCCGGTCGAGCCCCGGGCAGCGGCAGCGAGTCCGGCTCCAGCGCAACTGCAGGCGTTCCAGGCAGGGTTGACGGCATTCATGCCCCCCGCTCGGGGTGGCAGAGCGTCGTCGAAGGGAGTCGCCGTGTCTCAGGCGGTCCAGACAGCCAGCAGTCAGGTCACCGGGGATCTCTACGCGGAGGTGCGCACGTTCTACGCCCAGCAGATGCGCCGTGTGGATTCGCTCGACATCGAGGGCTTCGCCGACACCTTCACCGATGACGGTGTGGTGATCCACGCCAACGGCGCCAAGGCCGAGGGCCGGGCGGACATGGTCGAGGGGATGCAGCGCAACCTCCCCCGCTACCGGGACATCGCCCCCCGCCACTGGTTCGACCACCTGCTGATCGAGCCCGGTGAGAAGGACGACGAACTCAACGTCTCCTACTACACGCTGGTCACCCTCGTCGACCGGGAGGGGAACCTCACCTTCGAGCCGACCTTCACCGTGGAGGACGTCCTGGTGCGCCGGGACGGCCGGCTGCTCACCAGCAAGCGGGTCATCCACCGGGACCAGCCGGTGGACTTCTTCTGAACCACCCCACACGGATGCGGCGGGGACGTCCTTGACGTCCCCGCCGCATCCGTCTGTCTTCTTCTCAGTCGATCCCCCGGCAGATGTGGCTCTCGCCCTCGTCCTCCTCGTACCCGGGGAAGCGCAGCTCCGGCCACGGAATCTCGTGTCCGGCCCCTCTGACGTACTCGATCGGTGCGGAAATCATCGCCAACCTTCCTTCGACTGCTCAGGCGTGGCAGACCGGCAGGCCTCCGTTGAACTCGACCATCTCCCGGAACGGCGTCACCACGTCGATCCTCGCCCCGGGCGGCAGCCCCCGCAGCTCGGCGTAGGCGCGGTGCAGGTTGCCCACCAGGCGCTCGGGGTCCAGCAGGCCGGAGAACTCGCCGGGACCGGCCGCCCTGGCGGCCTCCAGCGGTGACCGGCCGTCCCGCAGCCCCTGCTCGGCGAGGCCGCGGATCCAGCGCAGGTACGCCTCGGTGGCGTCCAGCACCTCCGGTCCGCCGACGGCGCCGTGCCCGGACACGACGATCTCGGGGCCGAGCGCCCTGAACCGGTCGATCGCCCGCAGCGAACCCTCGATGGAGCCCATCAGGACGAACGGGGTCACCCCCGACCAGGCCACGTCGCCGGTGAAGAGCACCCGGCGCTCCGGCACCCAGGCCACCACGTCACTGGCGGTGTGCGCCGGCGCGAGCTCGAAGAGCTCGACCGTCAGCCCGCCGGCCCGCAGTGTCAGCGAGTCGCGGAACGTCAGGTCGGGCAGGGCGAGTTCGGTGTGCCCCCAGTCCACGTCCGGCCACAGGTGGCACAGGCCGAGGCCGGACTCGGCCATGTCGGAGCGGGTGCCCTCGGCGGCCACCACGGTCGCGCGGGGCACGAAGTGCGAGTTGCCGAAGACGTGGTCGCCGTGGAAGTGGGTGTTGACCACGATGTCGGGGCCGCCGGGCGCGATCGACTCGACCTCCTCGCGCAGCCTGCGGGCCCGCGCCTCGGTCGCCACCGTGTCGATCAGGATCGCCCGGCCGCCGCCGGTCACCAGGCCGGCGTTGTTGATGCACCAGCCCCCCGGCAGCTGTTCGAAGACGTGCACGCCGTCGGCGATCTCGCGCAGCGCCGGCAGGGGCAGGGTCGCGGTGGTCACGCGGCCTCCCGGGCGAACGGCAGGCGGGCGTAGCGGCCGCGGTGGAACAGCAGCGGACGCTGGTCCTGCCCGCCCTGGTGGATCGCGACCACCCGGCCGATCAGCAGGACGTGGTCACCGGCCTCGAACTCGGCGTGCAGCCGGCACTCGAAGGAGGCGACGGCGCCCGGCAGTACGACGTTGCCGGTGACCCCCTCGACGGCGCGCATCCGCCGCACCGCGAGCTCGCCGGTGGGGCGGTCGGGCCGTGCGAACTCGGTGGACAGCTCCTGGTGCTCCTCGCCGAGGACGTTCACCGCGAAGCTGCCGGAGCCCACCACGCGCGGGCGCATCCGCCCGTCCGACTTGACCGATACCAGCAGCAGCAGCGGGTCGAGCGAGACCGAGGTCAGGCTGTTCAGGGTCATCACGATGGTCTCGTCCCCGGTGCCCTGCGTCAGTAGGGTGACCCCGGTGGGGAAGGCGCCCATCGCCGCCCGGAAGGCGGCGGTGTCCGGTTCGGCCATCAGGGCCTGGGCAGTGTTGGTCATGGTGCCGGCTCCGTCTCTTCGGACCTCTTAGTAGTTGCCGAGCCCGCCGCAGACGTTGAGCGCCTGCGCGGTGATCGAGGCGGCCGTGTCCGTCACCAGGTAGCCGACCAGGCCGGCCACCTCCTCCGGGGTGGAGTAGCGGCCCAGCGGGATCTTCGCCTCGAACTTCTCCTGGATCTGCTCCTCGGTGACGCCGTAGTAGCCCGCGTAGCCCTGGCGGACCCGCTGCGCCATCGGGGTCTCCACGTAGCCCGGGCAGACCGCGTTGACGGTGACCCCGGTCTTGGCCAGCTCGATGCCGACCGCCTTGGTGAAGCCGACCACCCCGTGCTTGGAGGCGGAGTACGGCGCGGCCATGGCGACGCCCTGCTTGCCGCCGGTGGAGGCGATGCTGATCACGCGGCCCCAGCCGTTGGCCAGCATGCCGCCGGTGCTCAACACCTCCTTGGTGACGCGGAAGACGCTGTTGAGGTTGGTGTCGATGATGTCCAGCCAGAGGGACTCCTCCAGCTTCGCCGTCTCACCGCCGCCGCCGCGGCCCGCGTTGTTGACCAGGATGTCGATCCGGCCGAACTCCTCGACGGCCCTGGTGACGGCCGCCTTGATCTGCTCGGTGTCGGAGACGTCGGCCGCGGTGCCGCTGACCTCCAGGCCCTCCTCGTCGCGCAGGCGCTTCACCAGGGTCTGGACGTTCTCCGCGTTGCGGGCCACGCCGAACACCGCGATGCCCTGGCGGGCGAGCAGCTCGGTCACGGCCAGGCCGATACCGCTGGTGGCTCCGGTGACGAAGGCGACCCGCCGTCCCGTGTCAGTCATGGTGTTCTCCTGTGTCGTCCGTCGAAGTGGGACGACGGTGGCCGCGCACCCTTGGGCGGACCTCGACTCCCGGTCGAGGTGCGGCACTTCGAGGCCGCCTCGACGCGCGGTCGAGGCCCGGGGGCAAGGGTGTCGGCGTCCATCGCGCACCGCGACCAACGAGGAGTGACCATGTCGGATCAGCCGATCCCGGACGTACGGAAGTCGGTGACCGTGAACGCCTCGGTGGATCACTGCTTCACGGTGTTCACCGAGCGCCCGAAGGACTGGTGGCCGGAGACCCACGTCCTGGTCAAGAAGGAGCGGGCCGGCCTGGCCTTCGAGCCCGGGGTCGGCGGCCGCTACTACGAGTGGGACGTCGAGGGCAACGAGATCGCCTGGGGCAAGGTGCTCACCTGGGAGCCGCCCTACCGGCTGTCGATGACCTGGCGGATCGACGGCCACTGGCAGTCGATCACGGACGACGAGCGGGCCAGCGAGATCGAGGTCGAGTTCACCCCGGTCGACGAGAACACCACCAGGGTGGAGCTGGCGCACGTCAAGCTGCACAAGCACGGCGAGGGCGCCCTCGGCATCTTCAAGGCGCTCGACGGGCCGAGCCCGGGCGAGACCCTGGAGCGGTTCGCCAACGCGATCTGACGGACCGTCACACATCCTGCGGGGCCCCGGTCAGCGGCGACCGGGGCCCCGTTCGCGCGCCCGGGGCCGGCCGTCACGGTCCAGTGCTGGTGCACCCGTGTTCGAGCGGCGGGCGCCAAGCTCCAGCGGCCATCGATGAGCCCGTCACCGCAGGAGGTCAACGAGGATGCCCGCCGTCACGCACAAGGACCCCGGCACAGTGGACACCGGGCTGGCCACAGCCGCCGAGAAGGTGAGCCTCCTCGCCGGACAGCGCGCGGCCGAGGCCGACGCCACCCGCAGGCTCTCCCCCGAGGTCGTCGCCGGGATACGCGAGGCCGGCTTCGCCCGGCACTTCGTGGCCGCCGAACTCGGCGGCACCGAGGGCTCGTTCGACGAGCTGACCCGCGCCGTCGTCGCCATCGGCCAGGAGTGCCCGGCCACCGCCTGGTGCGCCTCGCTGAGCGCGTACTCGGCCCGCTTCGCCTCCCACCTGCCGGCCGAGGGGCACCGGGCGATCTGGGGCGCGAGCCCCGACGTCGTGATCGCGACCGCCCTGATGCCCGCGGGGCGCGCCACGGCCGTCGACGGCGGCTGGCGCTTGAGCGGTCGCTGGAGCTACACCAGCGGCATCGACTTCGCCGACTGGGCGCTGGTCTGCGGCTCGGTGGCCGGCCAGGACGGTCCGCCGCAGCTGCGCTTCTTCGCCCTGCCCAAGGGCTCGTACGGGGTCCAGGAGACCTGGGACAGCATCGGCATGCGGGCCACGAGCAGCCACACCCTGACGGTCGACGAGGTGCTGGTGCCCGCGCACCTCTCCTACGACCGCACGGACATGCTGACCGGCGTCAACGCGACCTCCGCCGTCGCCGCCCACAACGTCCCGTTCCAGGCGGTCGGCGGGCTGACCTTCATCGCCCCCGTGGTGGGCGCCGCCGTCGGCGCGCTGAACGCGACCGCCGCCGCGCTCACCGGGCGCAAGCGCGGCCAGGCCGCCGAACTCGCCGTGGTGCGCGCCTCCGGGCGTGTCGACGCCGCCCGGTTCCTGGTCGCCCAGAACGCCGGGGTGCTCGACGGCCGGCTGTTCACCCCCGAGCACATGGCCCGCAACGAGCGCAACGCCACCTACGCCGCGGAGGCGGCGGTGGAGGCGGTCGGCCTGCTGATCAAGGCGGCCGGCACCGGCGGTCTCGGCGAGGGCCACGCCCTGCAGCGGTTCTGGCGGGACGTCACCTCCGCGGCCAGCCACGTCGCGCTGCAGTACGACACGGCCGCGCGGAAGAACTACTCGGCGGTCCTGCTGGGCCCCGAGGTCTGACGACCGTCGCACAGGGCCACCCCGGAGGAGCGCGACGGACCTCCGGAGTGGCCCTCTTCGGTGCTCCAGCACCGAGCGAGACCCTCTCCAGCCCGCGCTCCTAGCGTGCTGCGTGACCGTGACCGGAAGCTCCCGGAGGTGCCACCGTGCCCGCTCAGCAGGATCAGTCCGTCTTTCCCTTCGAGGGGTCCTCCTACCGAGGCCCCGCACCGCAGTACGCCGAACTCCGGGCCTGCCCGCAGTCGGTGGCGAAGGTCCCGACCGCAGGCGGCGTCGACGCCTGGCTGGTGACCCGGTACGAGGACGTCAAGGAGGCCTTCGCCGACCCGAGGATCAGCCGGGCGGCGGCCTGCGGGGCCCACGCCCCGCGGGTGGGCGGCTCGATGCACACCACGCCCGAGATGATCATCTCCATGGACGGCGCCGAGCACGCCCGGCTGCGCAAGCTGGTGGCCGGCTCGTTCACCGTCCGCCGGGTCGAGAAGATGCGGCCGCGCGTCCAGGAGATCGTGGACGAGCTGCTGGACGAGATGGCCGCCAAGGGCCCGAGCGTCGACCTGGTGCAGCAGCTCTGCCTGCCGATGCCGCTGACGGTCATCGGCGAGCTGCTCGGCGTCCCGCGCGAGGACCTGCAGACCTTCGAGCGCCACGCCCGGTCCTTCGCCACCGTGGACGACCGCTCGGGCGGTGAGGCCGCGCTGGCGGGGCTGGCCAAGCTCAGCGAGTACATCGTCGGCCTGATCGCCGACAAGCGCGCCAACCCGACGGACGACATGCTCTCCGAGCTGATCGCCGCCCGTGACGAGGGCGACCGGCTCAGCGAGGAGGAGCTGGTGACCTTCGGCTTCACCCTGATCGGCGCCGGCTTCGACACCACCGCCAACCAGCTCGGCAACTCGGTGCTGGCGTTGATCACGGACCACCGCGACCAGTGGGACCTGCTGGTGGAGCAGCCCGGGCGCATCCCGGTCGCGGTCGAGGAACTGCTGCGGCACGTCAACCTGTTCGCCACCGACACCACCGGCTTCCCCCGGGTCGCCCTCGAGGACGTGGAGATCGGCGGCGCCGAGATCAAGGCCGGCGACGCGGTGGTGATCGCGCTGGCCTCGGCCAACCGGGACGGCTCGGTGTTCCAGGACCCGGACCGGCTCGACGTCACCCGCACCCACAACCCGCACATCTCCTTCGGCCACGGCCTGCACTACTGCCTCGGCAAAACCCTCGGCCGGATCGAGATGCAGGTGGCACTGGAAGGCCTGGTCCGGCGCTTCCCCGACCTCCGGCTGGCCGGCTCGATCGACGACCTCCCCTGGCACACCGGGGAGATCAACCACACGCTGACCAGCCTCCCGGTCACCTGGGGAAGCTGACGGAACGTCAGAACGAGGCGGCAGGGCACCGGCGCCCTGCCGCCTCGTCGCCGTTTCACCCGAGCCGCCTCGTCGCCCGGACCACGCGGCGGCGCCCGCAGCCTGCCCCTGGGGGCCTGCTGCGGGCGCGGAGGGTCCTGCTCGGTCACCGAGTGGCGTCGGAGACCTTGGTGCCCACGGCCGTCACAGTCACCGGACCGGTCAGGGCGCTGGAGCCCGGGTTGGCCACGAAAGCCTCCGCGTGCGTGCGCAGGGAGGTGCCGGTGATCCGGCCCTGGTGGATCGCCTGGATGGAGCCCGGTATCGGCCCCAGGTCCGAGGTCGGGTGCGTGATGTAGAAGGCGATCGAGCCGTCCTGCTCCGACTCCCAGAAGCCGGTGCCGGTGAAGTACGGCTTGCCGTCCGGGCCGGCCGGGCCGTCCATGACGAGCTCGTGGTCGGGGCGGAAGACGAACACGTCGACGGCCACCGACGGGCCGCTGGGGGCCTGGACGGTGACCGTGACGTTCCAGGTGCCGGCGAGCGATCTCCTGGCGTGCGCCTCGGCCTCCGACGGCGCTGCGCCCAGGCTCAGCAGGGCCAACGGCAGGGCGGCCGCGAGGACGGCCGCGCCGTAGCCCAGGCGGCGGGTCCGGCGCGGGCGCGTGGAGACGGTTGCTTCTCGATCGGACATGAGCGGGCCTTTCGGTGGTGGTCACGGTGGGAGGGGCCGAGCGTCCCCGCCCGGCCTGTGGGGAGGCCGGGCGGGGTGTGTGGGGGAAGACTGCCGCGGGAGGCGTCGTCGTGCGTGCAGGAGCGACCGCCGTGGAGCTTCGGCGTGGAAGACGAACGTCTCTCGGGGTCACACCAGTTGGCGGTTGAGGTCCTTGAGGTCGAAGCCCGGCACGGCGACCTGCTCGGGGGTCAGCTCGGCGCCGCTGGTGAGCAGGCGGCGGACGATGCCGTGGTCGGCTGCGCGGTTCACCGACTCGGCTCCGATGAGCCGGCCTTCGCGGAAGCAGAGGACGGAGAACCGGGCCTGGGCCGGGTGGCCGAGCAGGACGGTCCTGTCGTGTCCTGCGGTCAGCCCGGCGATCTGGAGCCGGTGCCCGTACTGCTCGGACCAGAACCACGGCAGGGCGGTGTACGGCTCGGGCGTCCCGCAGATCGCCGCGGCCACGCAACGGGCCTGGTCGGAGGCGTTCTGGACCGACTCCAGGCGCATCGGCCGGCCGGCCTGCCGGCTGGGGAAGCGGGCGCAGTCGCCGATCGCGAAGATCGCCGGGTCGCTGGTCCGCAGGTGCTCGTCGACCAGGATGCCGTCGCCCACCGCGAGCCCGGCCCGGACGGCCAGATCGACGTTGGGCAGCACACCGATGCCCACGACCGCCAGATCGGCCGGGAGTTCCTCGCCGTCGCCCAGCCGGACCGCCCGGACGGGGCCGGAGCCGTCGCCGAGCAGCTCGGCCACCTCGCGGCGCAGCAGCAGCCGCACTCCGCGGCTGCGGTGCTCGGCGGTGAGCCAGTCCGACATCTCCTCGGTGAGCGCCCGCTGCAGCACCCGGGGCTGGGCCTCGACCACGGTCACCCGGTGGCCCGACCTGGTCGCCGTGGAGGCGAGTTCGAGGCCGATGAAGCCGGCGCCGATCACGACCACGTTCAGCGTCCGGTCCGGCTCGGCCAGCCGCTGCCGCAGCGCCTCGGCGTCGTCGGCGCCCCGGAGCACGAAGACCCCGGGCCGCTCGGCGCCGGGGACGGGCAGCTTCCGGGGTCGTGCGCCGGTGGCGAGCACCAGGGAGTCGTACCGCAGCTCGCGGCCGGAGCGCAGGCCCAGCGACCGGGTCTCCCGGTCGATCCGCACGGCCTCCTCGCCGCGCAGCAACTCGACGCCCTGCGTGTCGTAGAACGACGCGGGGCGGAGCTCCAGGTCGACCAGGCCGACCCCGCCGGTCGGGTACAGGTACGCCTTGGACAGCGGCGGCCGCTGGTACGGCAGGTGGCTCTCCTCGCCGATCAGGGTGATCGGCCCGGTGTGTCCCTGGCTGCGGAGCGCGGCGGCGGCGTCCGAACCCGCCTGGCCCGCGCCGACGATGACGACCGACTGCCCGGCCATCAGGACTGCCGCTCCGGCAGGTGCACGACCAGGCCGTCCAGCTCCTCGGAGATCCGCAGCTGGCAGCTGAGCCGACTGTTGTCGCGCCGCGGGCTGGCGGTGCCGTACAGCACCTCGTCCTCGTCGTCGTGCATCTCGGGCAGCACGATGCCGCACGCCTCGTCGATGTAGACGTGGCAGGTGCCGCACTGGGCGGAGCCCCCGCACTGGGCCTCGATGCCCTGGACGTTGTTGATCTTGGCGCCGCGCATGACGGTGTTGGGGACAGGTACGTCGACAACGGTGTCGGTGCCGTTGGGGTGCCTGTAGGTGATGGTGGCCATGGCGCGCCCTCCTCTTGGATGTCAGCCGGCCGAACGAGAGGGACTGTGGCAACGGGGCCTCGCGGCGTGCTGGAGCCGATCTCGACGGGGAAGGGGCCGCACGAGCGGGCCGCGACCGGCCGTCCACCCGGGCCGAGCAGCGTCGCGGGCATGACCAGCATTCAGATGTCGAGGACGCAAGGCGTCCCCGCCGACACCCGCGACCGCAGGCTCGGCCTGGTGCTGGCCGTGTGCTGTGTCGGCCAGTTCATGAACGTGCTCGACGCCTCCGTGGTGAACGTGGCACTGCCCGTGATCGCCCGCGAGCTGCACTTCGGCCACAACCTGCAGTGGGTGAACAGCGCCTACACCATCGCGGTGTGCGGCTTCCTGCTGCTCGGCGGACGGCTGGCCGACGTCTTCGGCCAGCGCCGGGTCTTCCTGATCGGGGCCGCCCTGTTCACGCTCGCCAGCACCGTGGGCGGTGCGGCGGGCGCTCCGCTGACCCTGGTGGCGGCCCGCGCGTTCCAGGGCCTGGGCGCCGCCGTGATGACCCCGGCGACCCTCACCGTGCTCGCGACCACCTTCACCGAACCGAAGGCCCGCGCCAAGGCCTTCGGCCTCTGGAGCGCCGTCTCGGGGGCGGCCGGTGCGATCGGGGTGCTGGCCGGCGGGGTGATCACCGAGTGGTTCTCCTGGCGGTGGATCCTGCTGGTCAACGTGCCGATCGGGCTGGTCCTCCTGGCCGGTATCCGCTGGGTCGTCCCGGAGTTCCGGGGCCGGGACGGGAAGCGGTCGCTGGACGTCCCCGGCGCGGCGGCGGTGACCCTGGGCCTGATGGCGACGGTGTACGGCATCGCCGAGTCGCACGAGTACGGCTGGGGCTCCGTCCGGGTGGTCGGCGCCCTGACCGCCGGGGCCGCCCTGCTGGCGCTGTTCCTGGTGATCCAGGCGAAGTTCGCCCGTCACCCGCTGGTACCGCTCGACGTGTTCCGGCACCGCTCGATGAGCGCCGCCAACCTGGTCGCCTTCTTCGGCATCGCGGCGCTGTTCAGCACGTTCTTCTTCTTCACCCTGATCCTCCAGCAGGTCCACGGCTACAGCCCGCTGCGCACCGGGCTGAGCTATCTGCCGCTCTCGGCCGGGCTGGCCCTCGGCGGCTGGGGGATCTCCTCCGTGGTGCCCCGGATCGGCGCCCGACCGATTCTGCTCGGCGGGCTGACCTCGGCGTGCCTCGGACTGCTCTGGCTGAGCCGGGCCGACGAGCACGCCCACTACCTCACCGATCTGCTGGGCCCGATCCTGCTGCTGGGCTTCGGCATGGGCACCGTCCTGAACGTGACCACCAACGCCGCCACCGCCGACCTCCCGCCGCACCAGGCGGGCCTGGCCTCGGGACTGCTCAACACCACCCGCCAACTCGGCAGCGCCCTGGGCCTGGTGACCCTGACCACGCTCTCCGCCTCGCTGACCGACACCGGCAAGGCGGGGCTCACCGGCGAGGCCGCCCGCCATGCGCTCTCCCTCGGCTACGACCGGGCGCTGACCGGCGCGGCCGCCTTCACGGCGGCGGGTCTGCTGGCCGCGCTGGCGGTACCGGCCCGCAGGCCCCCCAAGCCGTTCGAGGCCCGCTCGAGCCGCTGAGACAACCCTGGCCGCACGACCGAGTACGGAGGAGAGATCACGGTGGTCAACAACTGGCCCGGCACGACGACGCGGGACTCCCTGCGCGAGTTCTACGACCAGCACCCGGAGTGGTCGGTACGTCCCGACGACGACGACGAGCAGGTCGAGTACGCCACCATCGAGGTCCCGCGCGACTACGCGGACCCGGCCGGCGAGCGGATCACCATCGCGGTGAGCCGCCGCCGAGCCGCGGGCCCCGGGCGGCGCGGCATCCTGCTGTCCGTCAACGGCGGCCCCGGCGGCGACTGGGGCCTCGGCCTGAACCTCCCCGGCAAGTACGCCGGAACCCCGGTGCACGGGGCGTACGACCTGATCGGCTTCGACCCGCGCGGCACCGGTGGGTCGACCAATCTGCACGCCGAAGTCACCGTCCCCAAGGCGCCGTTCGACTCGCGGCCGACGGACTCCGCGTTCGAGCAGCTGGCCGAGGACATGCGGCTGCGGGAGCTGGCCTGCGAGCGTGCGGGCGGCGATCTGCGCGCGCACATCAGCACCCCGAACACCGCCCGCGACATGGACGTGATCCGCGGCGTCCTCGGCGAGGAGCAGCTCTCCTTCGTCGGCTACGCCTACGGCGCCTACGTCGGCGCGGTCTACGGCAGCCTGTTCCCGGAGCAGTTGGACCGCAGCGTGCTCGACTCCTGCGTCAACCCGGACTGGACCTGGCGCGAGCAGTTCCTCTGGCAGGGCGACGCGGTGCAGCGCAATGTCGACCGGTGGGCGGCCTGGACGGCGGAGCGCGTCGGCGTCTTCAAGCTGGGCACCGAGCCGGCCCAGGTGCTCGACGCCGTGGAGCGGGCGGTGGCGCGGCTGGAGGAGCTTCCCGGCGGGGTCTCCCTGCGCACCCTCTTCGACGGCGCGGTCGGCACCCGGGCGGGCAACCGCAGCCAGTGGGCCGAACTCGCCGACCTGGTCGGCGAGTTGGAGTCCGTGAAGGACGCCGACACGGCCCGCGGACTGCTCGCCGAGCAGGGCACCTGGCGGCCCGCGGACAGCGAGGGCTCACTGCGGATCGGCGTCCTCGAAGCGATCACCATGGAGCACGCCTGGCCGGCCGACCTGGAGGTCTACCGGCAGGACATGCGGGAGTTCCGCAAGCGCTTCCCGTACGGCTACGGCGTGCTGCGCGCCCAGCCGTGGGTGGGTGCGTTCCGCACCTTCACCGCCCCCGAGGCGCCGGTGAAGGTGGAGAACGCCGGGTACCCGGTGGGGCTGATCGTCCAGGCGGACGGCGACCCGCTGGACCACTACGCGGGCGGCGTCGCGATGGCCGAACGGCTCGGGCACCGGCTGCTGACCGTGGAGGACTCCGGCGACCACGAGGTGTACGCGCTGGCGGGCAACCCGCACGTGGACGCGCTCGTCGACCTGTACCTGGTCACCGGCGAACTCCCGCCCGTGGGGACGGCGGTGCCCGGCACCACCTCCCGCCCGGACGTCCCCGCCGACCGCTGAGCGAGCCGAACACACGGTGGGGGCGCCCGGGCCGGGCGCCCCCACGGTGGTGAACCGGATCAGCTCTGCTCGAACCTGAGGTCGGTGGTCTCGGCCCCCGCGGCCGCGAACTCGAGCAGCCGGGCCCCTTCGTCGGCCAGGGCCGTGCGGTCGTTGCGGGACAGCGGCGCGAAGGGTTCGACGACCAGCGTGGCGCTGCGGCGCTCCCACTCGATCCGCCACAGCCCGCGGACGAAGCCGTCCACCAGGATGGTGGACTTGATCAGACCGTTCCTGGTGAACACCTGCCTGCGCTGCTCGTCCGTCAGGATCCGCGAGCGGTCGGCGTGCGAGAGCAGGATGTTGTCGAACTCCGGCAGGTAGCGGACCGGGGCCGGGTCGGCGCCGTCGGGCCGCGGAGCGTCCGGCAGGTCGTACAGCTCCTGACCGTTCTCGTCCCGGAACACCACCAGCTCCTCGCGCAGCCGGCGCACGGCCTCGTTCAGCCGCGTCATCCCGGACCACATCTGGACGTCCTTGACGCTCGCCGGGCCGAACGCGGCGAGGTAGCGCAGCACGACCCGGTCGGGCGAGGTGTCCTGCGAGAGCGGCCTGCCGAGCCAGTGCTCCGCGGTGGTGTGCACGGCCTGTCCGCTCTCACCCCACAGCCCCCTGGGCGGGGTCTGCACCAGCGGCTCCAGGTTCCGGACGGCGTTGGCCAGGGCGAACGCGTCCCGGTCCGGCCACCGTTCGGCGAGCTTGGCGCCGAGTCCGCCGAGGGTCAGCGGCTCCTCCTCCAGCAGGCGGCGGCCGAGGGCCGAGACCTCGGCCAGGTCGAGCCCCGCCAGCTTGCGGCCGAAAGTGCCTTGCAGGGCCCGGGCCAGCGACTCGTGGAGCACCGGGCGCAGGGCCAGGCAGTCCGCCGCGCTGACCAGGTGGATCGTGCTCCGCATCAGCACCAGACGCACCAGGGCGCGGTCCCTCATCAGCGTCGCGAGCTCGTCGTGGTGGAAGCCGGCCAGGCGTGTCCACAGCCCGATGTAGGGCGGGTTGGGCGCCTGCGACTGCATGCCGACGAGGTGCTCGACGGTGTCGGCCGCGGACTTCGTGGCCCGCTCCAGCAGGAGCTGGCGGCTGAGCAGGGCGCGATTGAGGGCTCGTCGGTCCATCACGGTCGCGATTCCGGTCGCCATGGGGCGGTGTGCTCCTGACTCTTCTTCAGGTGGTGAACGGCACGGCGGCGGCGCCCCGGGAACCAGGGCACCGCCGCGGTCGGGTGGCTCTCAGGACAGCCGCACCAGCACGGTACCGCTGTACTTGCGCTGCTGCAGCGCGATGAAGGTGTCCGGCAGCGCGGGCACGCCGCCCTCGACGACGGTGTGCGGGAAGACGATCCGGTCCTCCCCCAGCCACTCGCCGAACTTGGCGTTCCAGCCCTCGAACTGCTCGGGGGTGTGCATGGTGGCGAATCCGCGGAAGGTCAGGTCCTTGCTGATCGCGGTCATGAGCGGCAGCCGGGGGCTTCCCCCGGGGCCGCCGTGCTGCCCGGCCAGGGCGCCGCAGAGGGCGAACCTGGCGCCGCGCGCGGCGACCTGGACGGCGGCCTCGAACTGCTCGCCGCCGACGTTGTCGAAGACCACGTCGAGGCCGTCGGGCGCCAGTTCGCCGAGCCGGTCGGCCGGCGAGCCGTCGTGGTAGTCGAAGGCCGCGTCGAAGCCGAGCTCCTCGACCAGGTAGTCGATCTTCTCCTTGGAACCGGTGCTGCCGATCACCAGCTTGGCCCCGAGCAGCTTGGCGACCTGGCCCGCGAGCGCGCCGACGCCGTTGGTCGCGCCGGAGACGAACACCACGTCCCCCTCGGCCACGTGCGCGGTCTCGACCATGCCGTGCCAGGCCGTGGGCCCCTGGGAGAGGAAGTACTCGGGGCCCGGCAGCTGGGCGCGGTCGCGCTTGAAGAAGCCGTGCGCGTTGCCGACCGCGTAGTCCCGCCAGCCGAGGAAGTGCTCGACCAGGTCACCGACCTCCAGCAGGGGGCTGTTGGAGCGCACGACCGTTCCGACCGTCCGGCCCCACATCGCCACGCCCGGCTGGAAGACCGGGATGGGCAGGGTGGTCTGCGGGCTCATCTGGTCACGGGCGACCGACCCGAGCGTCATCCAGTCGTTGCGGACCAGCACCTCGCCGTCGCCGGGCTCGGGCACCGCGGTCTCGGCGAAGGTGAAGTGGTCGAGGGTGACCTCGTCCTCGGGGTAGGAGGCGAGCCGGATCTCCCGGCTGGTCTCGGGGAGTGCTTCGAGGCTCATCAGGAGTTCCTTCGCAGGTTCACGGGGAGGGCGAGCAGGTGGTGGTTCACATCGCCGATCCGCCAGTGGAGCTCGCTCTCGGGAACGGCCAGCCGGGCCTCGGGGAAGCGCCTGGTCAGCTCCTCGAGGGCGACGGCGAGTTCGAGCCTCGCCAGCGGCGCGCCCAGGCAGTGGTGGATGCCGTAGCCGAAGGCCATGTGCGGATTGTCGGCCCGGGCGAAGTCGCGCCGTCCGGGCTCGGCGAAGGCCGCCTCGTCACGGTTGGCCGAGGCGAAGGCCAGGAAGACCGCGTCGCCGGCCGGGATGGTCACGCCGCCGACGGTCACGTCCTCGGTGGCGATCCTGGGCAGTCCCGAGGTGTCGGAGGCGGTCAGGTTGACCGTCCGCAGCAGCTCCTCCAGGGCGGCGGGGATCTCCTCGGGGTGCTCGCCGAGGCGGCGCCAGACGTCCTGGTGCTCGGTGAGCAGGGTCAGGACGAAGTTGGCGACCTGGGCGGCGGACGAGTCGAAGCCGCCGCCGAGCAGGGTGTAGCCGAGCCCGATCAGCTCCTCGACGGTCAGCTTGTCCTCGCCGTCGCGCGCGGCGATCATTGCCGACAGGACGTCGTCCGCGGGCTCGGCGGTCTTGGCCATGACCAGGCCGGCGAAGTAGCCCGCCAGGTTCTCCCGCGCCTGGATCGCCTCGGCCTCGGGCCCGGCGACGTCGGCGAACTGGGACACCCAGGTGTGGAACTGCTCCCGGTCCTGCTCGGGCACGCCGAGCAGCTCGCAGATGACGGTGAGGGCGAGGGGGGTGGCGAAGCCCCGTACCAGGTCGACCGTCCCCTCGCCGAGCCCGTCGAGGAGCCGGTTGACGAGCGTGCGGACGCGCGGGCGCATGCCCTCGATCCGCTCCCGTGAGAACGCCTGGGTGGCCAGGGTCCGCAGCCGGGTGTGGTCCGGCGGGTCGAGCGAGATGATCATTCCGGGCGGGGCCTGGAACAGCCCGGCGAACTTCGGCGCCGAGGGCTCGAAGGTCGCCGCGCGGCTGAACCGCTGGTCGTCCAGGACGGCCTGGATGTCGGCGTACCTGGTCACCAGCCAGGCGTGTCCGCCGCCCTCCACCTCGACCCTGACGACCGGCTGTTCGCCGCGCAGGCCGGCATAGCGCGGGTC
The DNA here is from genome assembly GCF_044767945.1 of Kitasatospora sp. NPDC101183. Taxonomy (NCBI): domain Bacteria; kingdom Bacillati; phylum Actinomycetota; class Actinomycetes; order Kitasatosporales; family Streptomycetaceae; genus Kitasatospora; species Kitasatospora sp. NPDC101183. The sequence goes on from NZ_JBIWOW010000015.1 coordinate 118,094, forward strand.
GGGCCCGCGGTAGCTGGATCCTGGTGGAAAGGGGAAGAGTGACGGCTCGTTGATCGTGGTCACGGTGTGCCTCCGGGCATCGGCATCGGAAGGGCGGCGCTCAGCGCAGCGGACGGAAGAACAGGCGGAGTTCGTCGACCAGTCGTTCTGGCTGCTCCAGGGCGGGGAAGTGCCCGCCCCGCTCGTGGTCGGTCCAGCGGCGCAGGTCGGTGAACCGCTTCTCGCACCAGGCGCGGGGCATCCGGGCGTCCTTCGGGAAGGCCGAGCAGGCGGTGGGCACGTCCACCGGGGCGAGCGCCATCCTGTTGTGGCTCTCCCAGTAGATCCGGGCCGAGGAGGCCCCGGTGCCGGCCAGCCAGCCGAGGGTGACCGCGTCCAGCAGGCGGTCGCGGGGGATCACCTTCTCCAGGTCGCCGTCGTGGTCGCTCCAGGCCCAGTACTTCTCGACCATCCAGGCCAGTTGGGCCACCGGCGAGTCCAGCAGGCCGTATCCCAGCGTCTGCGGCCGGGTGGCCTGCAGCACCGAGTAGCCGCCCTCGTTCGCCTGGAACACCTTCAGCGCGGCCAGCCCGGCGAGGTCCCGCTCGTCCAGCTCGACCTGCTCCTGCGGCGGCAGCGCGAAGGGCATCGCCAGGTGGATGCCGGCCAGGTGCGGCGCGTCGGCCGCGCCGAGCGCGCCGGTGAGGAACGAGCCCCAGTCGACGCCGTGCGCCCCGTACCGCTGGTACCCGAGCCGGGCCATCAGCTCGGCCCAGGCGCCGGCGGTGCGCTCCACGGTCCAGCCCGTGGTGGCCGGCTTGTCGCTGAAGCCGTAGCCGGGGAGCGAGGGTGCGACCACGTGGAACGCGTCGGCCGGGTCCTCCGGGTCGGTCAACAGCTCGATGATCTCGAGGAATTCGACGACGGAGCCGGGCCAGCCGTGGCTGACGAGCAGCGGCAGGGCGCCCTGGTGCGTCGAGCGGACGTGCAGGAAGTGGATGCCCAGGCCGTCGATCCCGGTACGGAACTGCGGCAGCGCGTTCAGCCGCGCCTCCACCGCCCGCCAGTCGTAGGAGTCCCGCCAGTACTCGGCCAGTTCACGCAGATAGGCCAGCGGCACGCCCTGCGACCAGTCGGCGACGGTCTCCGCCTCGGGCCAGCGGGTCCGCGACAGCCTCTCCCGCAGATCGTCGAGATCCGCCTGCGGGGTCTCGACACGGAAAGGCGTGAGTGCCGTACTCATGCGACGTCCCTCCTGGTCCACTGAATCCGTATGTGCCTCCGCACGCTACGGCGGGCGGCTCGAGCACAGGTCGATCCGGCCTGCCCGCAACCGCGTTCGAGCCGAGGTCAGCCCGGTCTCGAGATCCGGCTGCCACGGTGCACCGGCCTGACGAGGAGGGACCAGCGATGACCACACACGCCGAACACACCGGCGAGGCGGAAGAGACCTTCCCCTACGAGCGCAAGTGCCCGTTCTCCGCACCGGAGCAGTACGCCCAGTTCGCCGAGGAGCCGGTCAAGCAGGTACCGCTCCCGACCGGGCTGAAGATCTGGGCGGTCACCGGCCACGAGAACATGCGCCAGCTGTTGACCGACCCGCGCACCAGCGCGTCGCGCAAGGAGGAGAACTTCCCGTTCTACTTCAACGCACCGCCGGAGTTCCGCACCGAAACCTCGTTCATCGGCTACGACGGCGGCGAGCACGCCAAGACCCGTCGCAAGGCCGCGGTGACCTTCACCAACCGCCGGGTGCAGCGCCTGCGTCCGCAGATCGAGCAGCTCGTCGACGACGCGATCGACGCGATGCTGGAGGCCGGCCCCGGTGTCGACATGCACTTCGCGCTGTCGCTGCCGGTGCCGATGGCGGTGATCTGCCTGCTGCTCGGCATCCCTTACGAGGACCACGAGTTCTTCCAGGAGAACGGCACCACCCTGCTGGGCGGGACCGCGACCATGGAGGAGCGCCAGGCGGCCCTGGTCGACGTCAACACCTACCTGTTCGGCCTGGTCGCCAAGAAGGAGCAGGAGCCGGGCGACGACCTGCTGAGCCGCGCCATCGAGGAGTACCGCGAGGCCGGCGAGGCGTACGAGGCCCGTGACCTCGTGAACCTGTGCCGGCTGCTGATGAACGGCGGGCACGAGACCACGGCCAGCATGATCTCCCTCGGCACCGCCGCGCTGCTCGAACACCCGGAGCAGCTCGCGCAGTTGAAGGCGAACCCCGAGCTGATCAACCCGGCCGTCGAGGAGCTGGTGCGCTACCTCACCATCGGCGACGCGGCCGTTCCGCGGGTGGCCCTGGACGACATCGAGGTCGGCGGTGCGACGATCCCCAAGGGCGACGGCATCCTCTGCCTCGGCCTGACCGCCAACCGCGACGCCGCGGTGTTCGAGAACCCGGACGAGCTGATCCTCAGCCGCGGCAACCGGAAGCACTTCGGCTTCGGCCACGGTGTGCACCACTGCATCGGCGCCGACCTGGCCCGTCTGGAGCTCCAGCTCGTGTGGGGCAGGCTGTTCGAGCGCATCCCCACCCTCCGGCTGGCCAAGCCCTTCGAGGAGATCCCGTCGAAGGAGCGCGCGATCATCTACGGCCTGTGGGGCCTGCCGGTCGCCTGGGACGTGTGAGCCGGCCGTGGGACCACTGGACGGCCTGCGGGTCGTCGAACTGGCCGCGATCGGCCCGGCGCCGTTCGCCTGCATGGTGCTGGCCGACCTCGGCGCCGACGTCCTGCGGATCGACCGGGCCGACGGCCGCCGCTCCTTCGCCGACTGGCACCGGGTGCTCGACCGCGGCCGGCGCTCCCTCGCCCTCGACCTCAAGGACCCCGAGGACGTGGCCGAGTTGCTCGCCGTGGTCGAGGACAGCGACGTCCTGGTCGAGGGCTTCAGGCCCGGCGTGGCGGAGCGGCTCGGCATCGGTCCCGAGGAGTGCCGCAAGCGCAACCCCGGCCTGGTGTACGCGCGGATGACGGGTTGGGGCCAGGAGGGTCCGCTGGCGCAGTCCCCCGGTCACGACATCAACTACCTGGCGCTGACCGGGGCGCTGTACGCCATCGGCGAGGCCGGCGGACCGCCGGTCCCGCCGGTCAACCTGCTCGGGGACTTCGCCGGCGGCGGGATGTTCCTGGTCGCCGGTGTGCTCGCCGCACTGTACGAGCGGCAGCGGTCCGGCCTCGGCCAGGTGGTGGACGCGGCGATCGTCGACGGCACGGGTGCCATGCTCGGGATGCTGGTCGGGATGGCGGCGGCCGGCGAGTGGCGGCATCAGCGCGGAGCGAACCTGCTGGACGGCGGTGCGCCGTTCTACGGCTGCTACGCCTGCTCGGACGGCCGCCACGTCGCGGTCGGCGCCCTGGAGGACCGCTTCTACGCGGCCCTGCTCGCGGGCCTGGACCTCGACCCCGGGGAGATTCCGGACCGCGACTGCCCGGCCAACTGGCCCGTGCTGCGGCAGCTGTTCGCCAGGCGGTTCGCCCGCCGTGACCGGGACTTCTGGGCCGCCGCATTCGAGGGCACCGAGGCCTGCGTCACCCCCGTGCTGAGCGTGGCCGAGGCCGCTCACCACCCGCACCACGTCGCACGTCTGAGCGGACCGGCCACGCCGGCTCCGCGCTTCAGCCGCACTCCACCGGGAATCGACCGATATCACCCAGCCTGATATCGGTCGCCACGGCCATGCCGGCCGTGCCGTAGTCCTCTATCGATTTAGAGAGGTAGTTCCATGGCTATTTCCTCCGAGCAGGCTCCGCCCGTGGAGACGGAGGTGAAGGAGGCCGTACCGGTGACCGATTCGGCCGCAGGCACGGAGACGGCCGACCCGATGCGCTGGAAGGCGCTGCTGGTCCTGCTGGTCGCCGCGTTCCTGGACATGCTCGACAGCACGGTCGCCAACGTGGCCGCGCCGTCCATGCAGCGCAGCCTCGCCGCCGGCTACTCGGCGATCCAGTGGGTGCTGGTGGGCTACCAGCTCTCCTTCGCCCTGTCGCTGATCCTCGGTGGCCGTCTCGGTGACATCCTCGGCCGCAAGAAGGTGTTCCTGCTCGGCGTGGCCGGCTTCACCCTCGCGTCGCTGGCCTCCGGCGCCTCGCAGGAGCCGTGGCAGCTGGTGGCGGCGCGGTGCGCCCAGGGCGCCTTCGCGGGCGTCATGGTGCCGCAGGTGATGTCGATCCTCCACGTCACGTTCAGTGGCAAGGAGAAGGGTGCCGCCTTCGCCATGTACGGCACGGTCTCCGGTCTCGCCGCGACCATCGGCCTCGCGGCCGGTGGCCTGATGGTGGACTGGGACCTGTTCGGCCTCGGCTGGCGCGTGATCTTCCTGGTCAACGTGCCGATCGGGATCGTCGGTCTGATCTACGGCGCGAAGGTGATCCGGGAGTCGAAGGCTCCGCACGCGCTCAAGCTCGACACGCTCGGCCTGGTCCTGGCCACCGGCGGTCTGGTGATGTTCGTCTACCCGCTGCTGCAGGGCCGTGAGAACGGCTGGCCGGTGGCCGGCTTCGTCTCCATGGCGCTCTCTGTGCCGGTGCTCATCGGTTTCGTGCTCCTGCAGCGTCGCAAGATCGACACGGGCGGCTCCCCGCTGGTCGAGCTCGGTCTGTTCAAGGTCCGCAGCTTCGCCTCCGGTCTGTCCGTCAACCTGATCTTCTACATCGGTGTCGGCCTGTTCAACATCGCCTGGACGCTGCACATGCAGATCGGCCAGGGCTGGTCCCCGGTGCACGCCGGTCTGACCAGTCTCTTCTTCTGCGTCGGTGCCTTCTTCGCCTCCACCCTGTCGCTGATCGTGCTGGTCCCGAAGTTCGGTCGCCCGGTGCTGCACATCGGCGCCGTGGTGATGGGCCTCGGCCTGCTCGGCTACATCTGGGCCGCCGGCCACTTCGGCTCCGAGGTCACCACCTGGGAGATCGGTGTCCCGCTGTTCCTGATCGGTGTCGGCTTCGGCGCGGTGGCCACCCCGCTGCCCGTGATCGTCGTCACCGATGTGCCGCACAAGGACGCGGGCTCCGCCTCCGGCCTGGTGCACACCGACATCCAGCTCGGCTTCGCCATCGGCGGTGCGCTGATCAGCATCGTGTTCTTCGGCGGCCTGGCCTCCAACACCGCGGCCAGCGTCGACGAGGTCACTCCCAAGCTCCGCCAGGACCTGGTCGCCACCGCCTCGGTGGACCCGGGCCAGGTCGACTCGGTCCTCGCGTCCTACCGGACCTGCCAGGTCGACCGGGCCAAGGAGAAGGACCCGACCACCGTGCCGGCGAGCTGCGTCTCGGCGCCTGCCCTGCAGGACACGAAGGTGGCCGGTGTGCTGGCCGGCTACAACGAGACCGTCACCGGTGACTCCTTCGCCCGCAGCCTGCAGACCACGCTGTGGACGTTCGGCGGAATCCTCGTCGTCGTCTTCCTCCTGATGTTCGCCATCCCGAAGCAGGCGGCGGCCCAGGAGTTCGGCGAGGACGAGGCGGCTCCCGAAGCCACCGCGGTGGCCTGAGCCACCTTCAGACGGCCCGTGAGCGGGGCCGACCGGCTACGACAGCCGGTCGGCCCCGCTTCGCCGTTGTGCCTCCGTTGTCTCTCCGGGCGCTGTTGTGTCTCCGGGCGCTCAGCGCAGTTCCCGGAAGAACCCCCGGATGTCCTCGACCAGCAGGTCGGTGGCGTCGTGGGCGGAGAAGTGGCCGCCCCGGTCGTAGGTGTGCCAGGACACGATGTTCTTGTGGTCCCGGTCGGCCAACGGCCTGATGGCCTGGAAGTCGTAGGCGAAGTTCGCCAGGCCGAGCGGGACGGTGGTCGGCTCCGCCGGCGTCTCGGCCTTGGCGTCCTCGTAGTAGAACCGGGCGGAGGAGGCCGCGGTGTTGGTGAGCCAGTGGACCATCACGTTGGTCAGGGTGTAGTCGCGGCTCACCGCGTCCCCGAACAGCTGGAGGCTCCACGCCAGTTGGCCGACCGGCGAGTCGGCGAGAGCGTGCGCGAGGGTCTGCGGCTCGGTGGAGTGGAGCTTGTTGAACGCGCCCTTGTTCGCCATGAACCACTCCAGGTACGCCACCTTGCCCTGGTCCTCCTCCCCCAGGCCCGCGAGCTCGGCCGGGTCTCCGGAGGGGAACGAGAAGATCTGGGTGACGTGCGCGCCGATGACCCGGTCGGGCGCGACCCGGCCGAGCTCGGGGCTGACGTAGGAGCCGATGTCGTTGCCGTGGGCGCCGTAGCGCCGGTACCCGAGTCGGCGCATCAGCTCGGCCCAGGCCCGCGCGGTCCGGTAGCGGTTCCAGCCGCGCTCCGCGGTCGGCCCCGAGAAGCCGAAGCCGGGCAGGTGCGGGATCACCAGGTGGAAGGCGTCCTCCGGGCGCTCCGGGGCGGTCAGCGGCTCGATGACGTCCAGGAACTCGACGACCGACATCGGCCAGCCGTGCGTGAGGATCAGGGGTGTGGCGTCCTGGTGCTCCGAGCGGATGTGCAGGAAGTGGATCTTCTGCCCGTCGATGACCGTGGTGAACTGCGGGTACCGGTTCAGCCTGGCCTCCCAGGAGCGCCAGTCGTACTCGGTGCGCCAGTACCCGACGACCTCCTTCAGCCGGGCCAGCGGAACGCCGTAGTCGTCGCCGGCGTCCGGGAGTTCGTCCGTCCACCGGATCCGCGCCAGGCGCTGTTCCAGGTCGTCGAGCTGCTCCTGGGGGATGTCGATGCGGAACGGCTGGATCTCTTCGGCGTCGGTCGCCATCAGTGCCTCCGGGTCCGGATGTGATCTGCTGAGTACACCCCAACACACGGCCCCTCGGTTCCCGCTCGAGAATACGAACGAAGAAGCGGGAGACGCCCTGTGGCCTCTCCCGCTTCTTCGTCGTACGGCGCCGTTACTCGGCCCAGTCCGGGGTCTCCAGGAACTCCAGGACCACGGTCGTCCACACGTACCCGGCGCCGGCGGCCTGGAGCACGGCCAGGTCCCCGGGCTCGGGGTTGCGGGTGGCGATCACGTGGTCCAGGCCGAAGATCGGGTCCGCCGTGCCGACCATGCCCAGGTCCTGCCCCCAGTCGTAGGTCGTGGTGGACCGGTCGACGCCCATCGATCCGTAGATGGCGTGTGCCGCGATCGATTCGGAGATGGTCTGGTGGAGGAAGAACTTGATGTCGGACAGCTCGGCCTCGGCCTCGTGCAGGGCGTGCTTGAGGTTGAACGCGACGTTCCGGGCGATCTTCTCGATCGCCTCCTCGAGGTCCAGGTCCTGGTTGAGCAGGAACTCCTTCTTCCGAGCGGCCACGCCGACCGGCTCACCGTCCTGGAACGGCGCGTCCGTCCACGAGTCGCCGAGCCGGCCCATCGGCTCCAGCGAGGAGTCGCCGTAGGAGTAGATCGCCCGGATCCGGGCGAAGCCACCGCGGTTGGAGAGCACCAGCGCGCCGGCGCCGTCGCCGTCCACGGTCTGCTCGTCGAAGTTCCAGCGGTCGATGTAGGGCAGCCGGAAGGCGTCGCCGCCGGTGATCAGCGCGGCGGACGTCTCCTGGTGGGACGCCAGGAACGCGGCGGCGAGCTCGATCGAGGCCAGCATGCCGTTGCAGCCCTGCTTGATCTCGACGGCGGGTCCGTTCCCGCCGACCGTCTCCCTCTGGACGTAGCTGGCCGGCGTCCAGAAGTCGAGCCCCTGGTGGCCGATGTAGGAGTGCAGCACCAGGCCGAAGTCGTCGTCGACGTGTCCGGACCTGGCCACCGCCTGGCGCCCGGCCGTCGCGGCCATGGACGGTCCGGTCTCGCCCGGCGCCGCCACCCGGACCGCACGGTAGCCGTTCTGCGCCACCCTCGGCGCGGGGTAGCGGCCGGCCGCGACCGCCTCCTCGGCGGTCTCGACCTGCTCCGGCAGGTAGGTGCCTACACCGGCGAGGTAGAGGTTGTTCCAACGCATGTCAGGGGCTCCTTAGGCCTCGTTCAGCCGCTCGGCCAGGGCTGTGGATGTCGGTGCCTGGTAGATCCGGCGGACCGGGATCTTGACGCCGAACTCGTCCTGGATGCGGCGTGCCAGCCGCGACGCCAGCAACGAGTGCCCGCCCAGGTCGAAGAAGCTGTCCTCCGGCTGGACTCCCGGAATTCCGAGGATGTCGCCGAACAACTCGCAGAGTTTTGCCGTCCGCTCCTGCTGGGTCACTTTCTCCTCCTGGGTGTGCTGCGTCAGGGCGTGATGGTCGGCCGGGCCGGCCGAGGTCGGCTTGAGACGCGGTTGACGGACCCGGCCCGGCGCAGCGGCTCAGGCAGCCGTGAGCTGCTGGAAGAGCTCGTGGTCGTACAGCTCGTCGACCGGCATGCCGCCGGCCGCGGCCGCGTAGTAGTGGGCGGTGAGCTCGGGCGACTGCTGGATCGCGCGCAGCATCTCCAGGCGCTCCGGCGCGACCTCGAGCCGGGCGACGATCAGGGTGTGCTGGTACCCCTCGTAGAGCTCCTCCTGGTGCAGGTCCGCGTACCGGCTCAGTCCGGCGGCCAGGCGGGCGGGGTCGTGCAGCCCGTCGCCCACCGACTCGACCAGCAGGTCGGTCTGGAGGAACGCGTCGCTGATGCCGCGTGCGGTGATCGAGTCCTTGTGGTGCGCGGCGTCGCCGACCAGGGCCCAGCCGGGGCCGCTCGCACGGCGGAAGAAGTTCTGCTGGTCGCCGGTGCCGCGCAGCCGCTCGACCTGCTCGGCGCCGGCCAGGCGCTCGTGCAGGCTGGGCGCGGTGGTCCTGATGTTCTCCAGGTAGGTGGCGAGGGCGTCGCCGCGGACCCGGTCGAAGTCGCTCTGCGGGTGGTACGCGGCGATCAGGGTGGCCCCGTCGTTGGTCGGCACCGCGCCCACCCACCGGCCGGGCCGCTCGTACAGCTCGAAGTCGGCCTGGACGCCCTGCCAGTAGGTGTAGTGGATGCAGCTGAGCAGCGGGTCCTGGACGGTGTACTCGGCACCGACGGCCTTGGCGAACGGGGAGCGCATGCCGTCCGCCCCGACCACCAGGTGAGCCCGCTCCTGTACCGGAGTCCCCTGCGCGGAGCGGCAGTTGACGCCGACGACCCGTCCGTCCTCGATGACGGGGCCGGAGACCGAGCAGCCGTCGCGGAACTCGGCGCCGGCCTCCACGGCCGCGTCGACCAGGATCTGGTCGAGCAGCTGGCGTCGCGGCGCGTAGGCCGCGCGCTGGCCGTCCGCGGGCAGGGAGCAGCCGTCCAGCCGGACGTCCGCGACCTGGTAGACCGTCCGCTCGAGAGCCGGGCACCCGGTGGCCTTCACGGCGTCGAGGACACCCCAGCGCGCGAGCCTGGCGATTCCGGGCTGGTGGATGTAGTGCGTCGACAGGGTGTCACTCGGGAAGCGCGCCCGGTCGACGAGCAGGACCCGGTAACCGGCCCGCGCGAAGAGCAGGGCTGTGGAGGCGCCCGCAACACGGGCGCCCACCACGATGACGTCGTACATTCCGGACCTCCAGGTTGTGGCCAAGTCGCGCGCACCCTGGCACGGCCCTCTTGAGCACTGCTCAATCAGTCGCGGCCGCGAACGCGCCCAGCTCCTCCGTCACCCACTGCCTGAAGGTGCGGCCGGGCCGCCCGGTGATCTGCTCGGTGACACCGCTGGGCAGGACCGGGTCGTCCACGGCGGCCTCCCACTGGTCGAGCAGCGACCTCAGGATCGGCGCGGGGACGTGCCCGGCGAACCGCTCGGCGGCCTCCTCCCGCCCGAGTTCACGCACCGGAATGTCCCGGCCGAGCAACTCGCCGATGATGCCCAGCTGTTCGCGGAACGAGAGGGTCTCGGGGCCGGTGAGCGTCAGGGCCTTGCCGATCAGCGTGTCCCCCGTGAGGGCGGCGACCGCGACATCGGCGATGTCCGCTTCGTGGATCGGCGCGACCCTGGCGTCCGGATAGGCGAGTTCGACCACCAGCCCGCGCCGGATCGCCTCGCCCCAGCCGAACGAGTTGGAGTCGAAGGCGCCGGGGCGCAGGATCGTGGAGTCCAGGCTCGAATCCCCGACGGCCCGTTCGACGGTGAGGTGGTGGAGCGCGAGCGGGTCCGCCTCCGGATCGGGCCCCAGGACGGTCGAGGACGACAGCAGCACCAGGTGCGTGACCCCGGCGCGCTCGGCCGCCCGGACCAGCTCGGCGCTACCCTCCGCCTCGGCGTAGAGGAACACCTTGTCGACCCCGTCGAAGGCCCGCTCGAAGGACGCGGGCCGGGTGAGGTCCAGCGACACCGCCTCGACGCCCTCGGGCACGGTCAGCGTCGAGGCGTCACGGCTCGAGGCGCGCACCTTCTCCTCCCCGTCCGCCTGCAGCCGGCTGAGGACACGCCTGCCGACCTGACCCCGGGCTCCGGTCACCAGAATGGTCATCGGTCACTCCTTCCAAGAGAAACAGTTCGCTGCCGAACCAGCTCAACAACGTTATCACCGAGGGTAGTTGAGGCGCGGCTGGGTACAACTCGGGCGATTCGGACAGACATTCGGGAGGCCGTGCGATCCACCGTCCCCCGGTCCACCGGCCGTCGAGCCGCCTACGGGACGCTGCAGGTCCACGGGCTCAGCGAAAGAGAGGAAGCGATGACATCGGTACCCGAGACATTCCGGCAGTGGGCCGCGAAGACTCCCGACCAGGTGGCGGTCGCGCTCAGCGACGACCGGCTCAGCTACGCCGAACTCGACTCCTGGTCGGACGCGTTGGCGCAGGAGCTTGCGGCCGGCGGAGTCCTGCCCGGTGACCGTGTCGCGGTGTCCCTCCCCCGCTCACCCGAGCTGATCGCCGCACTGCTCGGCGTGCTCAAGGCGGGAGCGGCCTACCTGCCGATCGCCGTGTCCGAACCGGACCAGCGGGTGGCCGACGTCCTGGCGGACGCCGAGGCCCGTGCCGTGGTCTGCGGGACCGCGGACCACGGCCGCTTCGCCGCCCACGGCGCGCCGCTCCTCCAGGTGCCCCCGCGGACCGCCACGGCCCCGGCACCGGCGGTGCAGGTCGAGCCGCACGACCTGGCCTACGTGATGTACACCTCCGGATCCACCGGCCGGCCCAAGGCGGTGCAGGTGGAGCACCACAGCATCACCAACCTGGTGGCCGGGCCCAACTACGTCGAACTCGGCCCCGACGACCGGCTGCTCCAGCTGGCGCCGGTCGCGTTCGACGCCGCGACCTTCGAGATCTGGGGCGCCCTGCTCAACGGCGCGCGGCTGGTGCTCGCGCCGCCGCAGGAGGTCCACCCGGAGGACCTCGGGGAGCTGCTGCGGACGGCCGGGATCACGGTGCTCTGGCTGACCGCCGCGCTGTTCCACCGGCAGATCGAGGTCGACGTCCAGGCCTTCGCCGGACTGAGCACCGTGCTGTCGGGCGGCGACGTGCTCTCCGTCCCGCACATCAGGCAGCTGCGGTCCGCGGTACCGGGCTGCCGGATCGTCAACGGCTACGGCCCGACCGAGACCACCACCTTCGCCGTCTGCCACCGCATCGGCGCCGACGAGGACCTCGGCCAGTCCGTCCCGATCGGCCGCGCCATCCAGGGTGCCGAGCTCGAGATCGTCGACGCCGAGGGGCTGCCCGTGCCCGACGGCACGCCCGGCGAGCTCTGGATCGGCGGCGCGGGCGTGTCCCGCGGCTACTGGCGCCGCCCCGAGCTGACCGGGACGGTGTTCGTCACCGGCGCCTGGGAGGGCGCGACCGGCCGGTTCTACCGCAGCGGCGACCAGGCACGGCGGCGGCCCGACGGCGTGATCGAGTTCCTCGGACGGATCGACGACCAGTTCAAACTGCGCGGCTTCCGGATCGAGCCGGGCGAGATCGAGAACGCCCTGGCCGCCCACCCGCAGGTGCGCAGCGCCGCGGTCGGCGTCCGCGAGAGCCACCTCGGCGACCGCCGGCTGGTGGCCTGGGTCGTCCCCGAGTCCGAGGAGCTCGACCGGCGCTCGCTCCGCGCGCACCTGAACGAGCGGGTTCCCGAGCACATGGTCCCCGCCGTCTTCGTCACGCTGGACGAGCTTCCGATCACCACCAACGGAAAAGTCGACCGCAAGGCTCTTCCCGCACCCGACTGGACCTCCAGGTCCACGTATCTCTAGGCACCCCTCTCTAGACACCCCGAAAGGAACGGGAGAATGACCGACCAACCCTTCTCGAACCAGCTCGTCGTGGTGACCGGCGGCGGGACCGGGATCGGTCGCGCCACCGCGCTGGCGTTCGCCGGGCTCGGCGCCGCCGGCGTGGTCATCACAGGACGCCGGCCCGAGCGGCTGGCCGAGGTGGCCGCACTGCACCCGGCGATCGTGCCCGTCACCGCCGACGTCCGTACGGAGGAAGGCGCCGAGAGGGTCGCCGAGGCGGTCCGCGCGCACGGCGGGGTCCTCGACGTCCTGGTGCACAACGCGGGGCTGCACACCATCGCCGGCGTCGGGAGCTTCGACCTGGCCGCCGCCCGCGACGTCTTCGACGTGAACGTCATGGGCCCGGTCGTCCTGACCGACCACCTGCTCCCGCTGCTGCGCTCCCCCGGCGCGAGCATCGTGTTCGTCACCAGCCCGGCCGGCCACAACCCGACCCCGATGGCCTCGGTGTACGCGGCGAGCAAGGCCGCGCTGAACAGCTTCACCGGCAGCTGGGCGCTGGAGCTGGCGCCGAAGGGCATCCGGGTCAACGCCGTGGCGCCCGGCTGGGTCCGCACCGAGGTGTACGAGCTCAGCGGCATGACCTCCGAGCAGGTCGACGGGTTCTTCCAGCAGGTGGCCAAGGGCGTGCCGCTCGGCGAGACCGGGGTGCCCGAGGACGTCTCCCGGTGGATCACCCGGTTCGCCGAGTCGTCCAGCGCCTGGGTCACCGGGCGGATCCTCACCATGGACGGCGGCGCCGACCTGGTCCGGGCCAAGCAGGTCTGACCGTTCCCGGGCCGCAGAACGGTCCGAGCCGACGAATCAACCGGAAGGACGGCGTGATGCCGAACGAAACCGCGGTGCCGCACCGCACCGGATCGCTCCTCGACCCGGCCGATCTGTTCCACACCGGCCTGGTGGTGGAGGACCTGTCCCTCGCCATGAAGACCCTGCACGAGCTGGCGGGCTACCACTGGACCGATGTCATGGAGCTCGAGGTCACCGCCCGCACCCCGCACGGGTTGCAGCACGCCTCGCAGCGCTTCGTCCTCTCGATCGAGGAGCCCCGCCTCGAACTGGTCGAGGCCGTACCCGGCACGGTCTGGGTCTCGGACGGCTCCAACGGCGCCCACCACGTGGGGTACTGGGCCGACGCCGACCGGATCGCCGCCCTCTCCGCGGCGCTGACGGATCTCGGGCTGCCGGTCGAGGCGTCCAACGACACCGAGGCGGACGGCCAGTTGCTCTGGGTCTACCACCGGGGCCTCGGCTCGATCAGGATCGAGCTGCTCTCCTCCCTGATGCGCGCGCCGATGGAGGCCTGGATCGCGGGCGCGGACCCGGCGACGGTCCGGCAGGACGCCCCGGGCGGCCCTGCCGACAGCTGAGGGCGTACGAGGAAGCCCCCGCCAGTTCGACTGGCGGGGGCTTCCTCGTGCACCGGTCTCCCGGCTCCCGGGGGTCAGTTTCCCCAGATGACCGGAAGACTGCCCAGCGAGTGGTTGATCTCGCCCTCGTGCCAGTGGAGTTCCTCCTCGGGAACGGCCAGGCGGAGGTCGGGGAACCGGCGGACCAGTCCGTCGATGGCGATCTCCAGCTCCAGCCTCGTCAGCTGCTTGCCGATGCACAGGTGCATGCCGTGGCCGAAGGAGATGTGCGGGTTGTGGGTGCGGGTGAGGTCCAGCCGGTCGGGGTCCGGGAAGACGGACTCGTCACGGTTGGCCGACGAGATCGCGATCACCACCGCGTCGCCGGCGGCGATCTTGACGCCGGCGATCTCCAGGTCCTCCGCGGCGATCCGCGGGTTGCCCGCGGTGTCGGTGGAGAACAGGTTCACGTGACGCAGCAGCTCCTCGACGGCCGCCGGCACCCGGGACGGGTCCTCGGCCAACCGGCGCCACTGGTCGGGGTGGTGGGCGATCAGGGCGAGCACCGAGTTGGCGAGCTGGCTCGCGGTGGTGTCGAAGCCGGCGCCGATCAGGGTGAAGGCGAAGGTCACCAGCTCCTGCTCGGTGAGCCGGTCCTCCTCGTCACGCGCGGCGATCAGGGCCGACAGCAGGTCGTCGGTGGGGTTGGCCCGCTTCTCCGCGACCAGGCCGACCATGGACTCGAACAGCTTGGCCAGCCCGCTGCGCGACTCGCCGCCTTCCGCCTGGTCGTCGACGGTGACGAACTGGCGGGCGTTGACGGCGAACGCCTCGAGGATCTCCATGGGTGCGCCGAGCAGCTCGCCGATCACCCGCAGCGGCATCTTCAGCGTGAACTGCTCGACCAGGTCGAGCGGTCCGCTCCTGGCCGCCATGTCGTCCAGCAGCTCGTCCGCGATCCGCCGGATGCCCGGGCGCAGTCCCTCGATCCGCCGGGCGGTGAAGGGCCCGGCCGCCATCTTGCGCAGGCGGGAGTGCTCGGGCGCGTCCATCGAGATGATCATGTCGGGTGTCGAGGTCATCGCCCCGCCGATCCGGGGCGCGTCCGGCTTCACCGTCGCCGCCCGGCTGAGCCTGGGGTCGGCCAGGGCCGCCCTCGCGTCCTCGTACCGACTCACCAGCCAGGCGTCCACCCCGCCCTCGGTGTGCACCCGGGCCACCGGGCACTCGGCGCGCAGCTTCGCGTACTGCGGTGCGGGGCCCCGGTAGGACGATCCCTCGAACGGGAACACATCGTCCACGTCGACCTTGCGGGACTCGTCTGTCTCTTGTGTCTCATGGACGGTGGTCACGACGACACCTCCGTTTCGTGCCGGACTCGGTCTCGGGAACCGTAGGAGGCGGGGCTGGAAGCCAGGTCGCCTGGCCCTCAAGCCGGGTTCCACGCGCGCCCCCCGCACCTGATTCCGGGCTGATTCGATGTCAGATTTCACCCGGGTGGCGGCAGTAGGATCCCGTTTGCGCCTTTTAGGGTCGCTCCCATGGGGACAGACACCACTGACATCACGCCGTTCCGGATCGACATCCCGCAGTCGGCGCTCGACGACCTCCGCGAGCGGCTCGCCCGCACCCGCTGGGCCGACGACGTGCCGGGCGAGGGCTGGGGCTACGGCATGGGCTCGGCCTACCTCAAGGAGCTGACGGAGTACTGGCAGACCGGCTACGACTGGCGCAAGCACGAGGCCGCGCTCAACCAACACCCGCAGTACACCACCGAGATCGACGGCCAGAACGTCCACTTCCTGCACGTCAGGTCACCCGAGCCCGACGCACTGCCGCTGATCGTCACCCACGACTGGCCGGGTTCGGTCGTCGAGTACCTGGACGTCATCGGGCCGCTGACCGACCCCCGGGGGCACGGAGGAGATCCGGCCGACGCCTTCCACCTGGTGATCCCGTCCCTCCCGGGCTTCGCGTTCTCCGGCCGCACCCGCGACAGCGGCTGGGACCGGCACCGTGTCGCCAGGGCCTGGGTCGAGCTGATGCACCGCCTCGGCTACCGGCGCTACGGCGCGCACGGCGGAGGGGGCGGGTCCTACGTCTCCCCCGAGGTCGGCCGGGCCGACCCCGACAACGTCGTCGGGGTGCACGTCACCCAGCTGTTCTCGTTCCCCTCGGGAGACCCGGCCGAGCTGGAGGACCTGTCGGAGCGGGACACGGGCGCGCTGGAGTTCCTCCGGCACTTCGCCACCGAGCGGATGGCCTTCAACCAGGTGATGTCGACCCGTCCGCAGACCCTCGCCTACGCCCTGGCAGACTCCCCCGTCGGCCAACTCGCCTGGAACGCGGAGCTGTTCAACGCCTGGGACGGCCCCCGCCCGGCGGGCGACCCGGTCGACGCCGACTACGTCCTCACCAACGTGATGCTCTACTGGCTCACCAACACGGCCGGCTCAGCCGGGCGGTTCTACTACGAGGACGCGCACGCCCAGCACCCCGCGGAACCCACCACCACGCCCACCGGGCTGGCCAACTTCGCCTTCGACTTCCAGTCGATCCGGCCGCTGGCCGAGCGTGATCACGCCAACATCATCCACTGGAAGACCTACGACTGCCCCGGTCACTACGCCGCCCGCGAGGCGCCGGACGTCCTCGTCGGCGACATGAGGGACTTCTTCCGCAAGGTCCGCTGACCGGCTCCACCCGTGGTCCACTCCCTCTCCAGCCCGGCGCCTGACGGTTGGCCGCACCCAGAGGAGAGAGGGAGGGACCATGACCGGGCGGCGTTTCCAGCTCTACGACACCACCCTGCGCGACGGAACGCAGCAGGAAGGGATGGTGCTGACGGTCGAGGAGAAACTCGCCGTAGCGCGCCATCTGGACAACTTCGGCGTGGGGTACATCGAGGGCGGCTGGCCCGGTGCGGTCCCCCGCGACACAGAGTTCTTCCGCCGTGCCCGCACCGAACTCGACCTCCGCTCGGCCCAGTTGGTGGCCTTCGGCGCGACCCGCAGGGTCGGCTCGCTGGTCTCCGTCGACCCCCAGGTCCGCGCCCTGCTCGACGCGCAGACCCCGGTGGTGACGCTGGTCGCCAAGAGCCACCCGCGCCATGTGGACCTGGCCCTGCGGACGACTCTGGCCGAGAACCTGGCCATGATCGGCAGCACCGTGCGCCACCTGGTGCAGGCGGGCCGGCGGGTCTTCCTGGACGCCGAGCACTACTTCGACGGCTACCACGTCAACCGCGAGTACGCCCTCGAGGTGGTCCGGATCGCCGCCGACGCGGGCGCCGAAACGGTCGTCCTGTGCGACACCAACGGCGGCTCGCTGCCCGACGAGATCAAGGCCGTGGTGGCCGACACGCTGGCCGCGACCGGCGTCCAGCTCGGCATCCACTGCCACGACGACACCGGCTGCGCGGTCGCCAACTCGCTGGCCGCCGTGGCCGCAGGGGCCGTCCACGTGCAGGGCACCGCGCACGGCTACGGCGAGCGCTGCGGCAACGCCAACCTCTTCACGGTCGCCGCCGACCTGGTGCTCAAGCGGGGCATCGAGGTCGTCCCGGCCGAGAAGCTGCGCGAGCTGGCGGCCATCGGCCGGGCCATCGCCGACCTGACCGGCGTGCACGGCCACCCGGCCGCGCCGTACGTGGGCTCCTCCGCCTTCGCGCACAAGGCCGGGCTGCACGCCTCCGCGCTCCGGATCGACCCGAACCTCTACCAGCACACCGATCCCGCCCTGGTCGGCAACGAGATGCGCACCCTGGTCTCCGACCTCGGCGGACGCTCCTCGATCGAGCTCAAGGCGCGCTCCCTCGGCTACCCCGTCACGGCGGGCTCCGAAGGCGTGGCGCGCACCGCCGCCCGGGTCAAGGAGCTGGAGCACCGCGGCTACGCCTTCGAGTCCGCCGACGCCTCCTTCGAGCTGCTGCTCCGCGAGGAGCTCAGCGGCGCCAAGCCCGAGCTGCCCTTCGAGGTCACCTCCTGGCGGGTCGGCGTGGACCAGCTGCCCAACGGCACGGTCCGCACCGAGGGCTCGGTGCGCCTCTCCGTGGACGGCATGCCGCTGATCGCCTCCGGCGAGGGCAGCGGCCCCGTCACCGCCCTCGACCGGGCCCTGCACCGGGCGCTCGAGCCGTTCTTCCCCGACCTCGGTGACCTCGAGCTGGTGGACTACCGCGTGCGCGTCCTCCAGGGCGAGGCGGGCACGGAGGCCGTGGCCCGGGTCCTGATCTCCTTCCGGCACGGCGACCGCCGCTGGGGCACGGTCGGCGTCGACGAGAACACCGTGACGGCCTCCTGGCAGGCCCTGCTCGACGCCTTCCAGTACGTCCTGCTGAGCACGCCGGTCCTCGCCCGGCGGGCCACGGGGCCGGCCGTCGCCGCGGCGAGCTGACCGCCACCCGACGACACCTGGGAGCAGCTGTGCGCGTGGACGACATCTTCATCCGGGGGACCGCCGTACGGCTCCCCGCATCACTCCTGGTCGCCGACGCCGTCGCGTCCGGCGCCTTCCCCGCCCGCCAGGCCGCCTCGACCGACATGGTCGCGGTGGCCTGGTCGCCCGAGGAGTCCGCGGCCGAGATGGCCGCGGCGGCGGCACGGACGGCCATGGCGAGAGCCGGCTCGACGCCGCAGGACATCGACCTGGTCCTGCACGCCGACACCTACCACCAGGGGCAGGACCTCTGGCCGGTCGCCTCGTACGTCCAGCGCGAGATCGGCGGCGGGAGCTGCTCGGCGCTGGAGATCCGTCAGATGTCGAACGGCGGTCTGGCCGCGCTGGATCTGGCCACCGCCTACCTGACCGCCGACCGCAACCGCTGCGACGCCCTGCTCAGCACGGCCGACCGCTTCTGCGAGCCGGGCATCGACCGCTGGCGCACCGACCCCGGCACCCCGTACGCCGACGGGGCCACGGCCCTGGTGCTCTCCCGGCGCGGCGGCTACGCCCGGCTGCGCTCGCTGGCGATGCTCGCCGACTCCGACCTGGAGCCGATGCACCGCGGCGACGAGCCGTTCGGCCCGGCCCCGTTCACCCACCGCATCCCGGTCGACTTCGAGGGGGCCAAGAGGGCCTTCATCGGCCAGATGGGGATGTCCTTCGCGATCACCCGGGCCAACTCCGGCCAGCAGACCGTGCTGAAGCAGGCGCTCTCGGACGCGGACATGGAACTGGCCGAGGCCGACTGGGTCCTGCTCCCGCACTTCGGGCGCCGGCGGCTCGAGGCCATCTACTACGGGCCGTTCGGCATCGCACCCGAGCGCACCACCTGGGACTGGAGCCGCACCATCGGCCACCTCGGCGCCGGCGACCAGTTCGCCGGCCTGGACCGGCTGATCGTCTCCGGGCAGGCCAAGCCCGGCGACCGTGTCGTCCTCGTCGGCGTCGGCGCCGGTTACAACTGGGGCGCCGCCGTGGTGGAGATCCTCGAACGCCCCGACTGGGCCTGACCGCACGCCGCACCACCGCGCACCACCGCGCGCCGCCGCACCACGCACCGCACCACCACGCGCTGCACCACCGCTCGAGCGCCGTTCGAGCGGAACCTGACAATCTGAACCAGCCGCCCCTGCGAGCGGCGAGACTCGAAGGGAAGGGCCACCGTGGCGCCGACCGCTACGACCGACCAGGACGTGACCGCAACCACCCACGTCACGGAGCACTCCATCACCGTCGCGGCACCGCCGGAGGCCGTCTTCGCCCTGGTGGCGGACGTCGCGGGCTGGCCGCAGCTCTTCGGCCCGACCATCCACGTCGAGGTCCTCGAGGAGAAGCCGCTGGACGAGGGCCGCAGCGAGCAGTTGCTGCGGATCTGGGCCACCGCCAACGGCACGCCCCGCACCTGGACCTCACGCCGCACGCTGGACCGCGCCGCGGGGCGGATCGTCTTCCGCCAGGTGGTCTCCGCCGCCCCGGTGGAGAGCATGGGCGGCGAGTGGATCGTTGAGGCCGACGGCGACGGCGCCAGCAAGGTGACCCTGCTGCACGACTACCGGGCGATCGGCGACGACCCGGCCGCGGTCGAGCTGATCGAGCGGGCCGTGGACCGCAACAGCCACGCCGAGCTCGGCGCCCTGAAGGCCGGCGCCGAACTGGGCGGGCAGCGCGACGAGATCCACTTCACCTTCAGCGACTCCGAGCGGATCGAGGGCAGCGCCGAGGACGTCTTCGCCTTCCTCGACCGGGCCGACCTCTGGCCCGAGCGGCTGCCGCACGTGGCCCGCCTGGAGCTCACCGAGGACGAGCCGAACCTGCAGCTCATGGACATGGACACCCGCAGCCCCGACGGCTCCACCCACAACACCACCTCGATCCGGGTGACCTTCCCCGACCGCGCCGTGATCGTCTACAAGCAGCTCCGGGTCCCGGCCGCGATGGCCGGCCACACCGGACGCTGGGTCATAGAACCGACAGACGACGGCAATGGCGTCGTCGCCACCTCCTGGCACACTGTGACCCTGGACATCGAAGGCGTCCACCAGTTGCTCGGCCCCGAAACCACGCTCGCCCAGGCACGCGCCATGGTCCGCAAGGCCCTTGGCACCAACAGCTCGACGACCCTGCGCCATGCCAAGCAGTTCGCGGAGGAAGCAGCCCATGCCCGCACGTGACCTCAACGGGCCTGTCACCGTCATCAACCGGTTCACCGTCAAGGGAGACATCGAGGCGTTCGAGCACGAGTTCCGTGCGCACTCGCAGTTCCTGCGCAGACAGGAGGAGTTCGCCTTCCTGGTCACGGTCCAGCTGATCGACAGGCCCGAGGTCTTCGTCCACATGGGGCACTGGAAGAGCCTGTCCGGGTTCCAGCAGGTGGTGCACGACGAGACGTTCCTCAAGCACGTCCAGCGGCTCGGCTCGATGGTCGAGGCCCGGGCCGACCAGGCCGTCAGCGTGGGCCGGGTGCTGCGCCGGGAGGCGCTGCGCGGTGCGGCCAACGTCGTGCTGACCCACGCCGAAGTCGTGGGCGACCACCGGGAGTTCGAGAAGCGCTATCTGGAGATGGCCGGGTACTTCGACGAGTTCGGCGGCTTCGGCGGCAGCGACCTGATGCGCTCGACCGTCAGCCCGGCGACGTACCTGGGGCTCTCCTGGTGGTACGACGCCGACTCCTGCGACCGGGCCCTCGACAGCGCGGGCTGCCAGGAGTACCGCATAGCCCTGGCCGACACGGCGGACATCACCACCGAGCGCACCCGCCACATCGCCTACGAGAGCGTCACCGCCGCCTGACCGCTGCTCCAGCGAAACGAGAGCCGGGGACCCGACGGTCCTCGGCTCTCCCGCGTTCGCGGCCCGAGCCGGTTTCGAGCAGCTGGGCGCACCCTGCAGTCGTGGGCTTATTCGCACACTTCGTCGACACACGACTCGCGAGGGGGAGGCATGAACGGCTACCGGAACTTCTCTGAGCTCATCCGGTCCAGGGTGGCGCAGACACCGGGCAAGGAGGCGCTCATCCTGCTGCCCGAGTACGAGGGACGGACGCAGCCGGAGTCGGTCTCGTACAGAGCCCTCGACGCCGCGGCGATCCGACTCGCCGGCTGGCTCCAGGACCGCGGCGCGGCCGACGAGCGGGTACTCGTGGTGCACTCGGACCGCCGGCTGTTCGCCGTCAGCTTCCTCGCCTGTCTGTACGCGGGCGCGATCGCCGTGCCCAGCGCGCCGCCGCGCGGGCGGGGGCACCATGCCGAACGCATCGCGGGGATCGTCAAGGACGCCGCCCCCTGCGTGGCGCTCACCGACGCCGCCGAGGCCTCCGACCTCTCGCAGCTGCTGGCGAGTTACGGCTACGGGCACATCCCGTGCCTGGCCGCCGACGTGGTCCCGAGGTCGGCGGCCTGGCAGCAGCCGGAGCTGACCCGCGATTCGGTCGCCTTCCTGCAGTACACCTCGGGCTCCACCCGCGAGCCGTACGGGGTGGTGGTCACGCACGGGAACCTGCTCGCCAACCAGCAGGCGCTCCAGGAGGTGACGGGGAGCAGCGCCGACTCCCGGCTCGGCGGCTGGCTGCCGTTCCACCACGACATGGGCCTGGTCGGCCAGTTGCTGCACCCGCTGTGGCTGGGTGCCACCTCCGTGCTGCTCTCCCCCGAGGCGTTCGTGAAGCGTCCGATGCGCTGGCTGGAGGCGATCTCCCGGTACCGGATCGAGGTCAGCGGCGCCCCGGACTTCGGCTACGACCTGTGCACCCGCAGGGCCACCGAGGAGCTGCCGCCCGAGCTCGACCTGTCGAGCTGGCGGACGGCCGTCAGCGGCGGCGAGCCGGTCCGGCCGGAGACCTGGCAGGCCTTCGCCGAGCGCTTCGCCCCGGCGGGGTTCCACCCCGAGGCGCTGACCGCCGGCTACGGGCTGGCCGAGGCGACCCTGCTGGTGTCCGGCAGCCCGGCGGGCCGGGCGCCGCGGCAACGGCGGGTGGACGCCCGGGAGTTGGAGCTCGACGGGCTGCGCGAGCCGACGCCGGGGAGACCGGCCAGATCGCTGATCACCGTCGGCCGCCCGGTCGGCGGCAGCGAACTGCGGATCGTCGACCCGCAGAGCCGGGCCGTCCGCCCGGACGGCGAGATCGGCGAGATCTGGGTGCGCGGCGACAGTGTGGCCCGGGGCTACTGGCGGCGCCCCGGCGAGACCGCGCAGACCTTCGGCGTGCGCACCGCCGGTGGCGAGGGGGGCTTCCTGCGCACCGGCGACCTGGGCACCGTCGAGGACGGCCTGCTCTACGTCACCGGGCGGCTCAAGGACATGATCGTGGTCGCCGGCCGCAACCTGTATCCGCAGGATCTGGAGCAGACCGTCCAGCGGGTCAGCTCGCTGTTCGGCTCGGCGACGGCGTTCTCCGTCCCGGCCGACCACGAACAGATCGTGCTGATACAGGAGTTGCGGGCGCGCAGCCGCTACAACGTCAACTTCCCCAGCCTGGTCACCGCGGTGAAGGACTGCCTGTCCAAGGAGTTCGAGCTCCAGGTCGGCGCGGTCCTGCTGGTCCGCCCCGGCACGGTGCGCCGGACCACCAGCGGCAAGGTGGAGCGGGCGGCGATGCGCCGGCTCTTCCTCCGCGGCGAACTCAAGCCGCTGCACCAGGCGATCAGGCCCGAGGTCCAGAACTTCCTTGCGGAGAGCCGTCGATGAACGATGCGGAACGGATCGCCCGGTTGGAGCGCGCCTTCGGGTCGCTGTTCTCCGCCGACAACCCGCTCGGCCAGCACGCCCTGCTGGCCGCCGACGCCCGCGGCGAGGTGCTCGCCGAGGCCGAGTGCCAGCTCGACGCCTTCGGGCTGAACGCGGAGTTCGTGCCCGCCGAGCACGGCGGCCGGCTCACCCGCCTCGACGTCCTGGGCCGGATCCTGCGCCCGGTGTTCCGCAGGGACGCCTCCCTGGGCTTCGGCTACGGGCTCAACTGCTTCTTCGCCGTCGTCCCGGTCTGGACCGGCGGGGACGCCGAGCAGCGCGAGAAGGCCGCCAGGATGCTGCTGGACGGCCGTAGGATCGCCGTGGTCCGGCACGAGGTGGCGCACGGAAACGCCTTCGTACGCGATGAGTTCGAGGCCCGGGAGGTTCCCGGGGGCTTCGTGCTCAACGGCACCAAGGCGGTGATCGCCAACGCCTCCCGGTCCGCCGGACTGGTCGTCTTCGCCCGCACCGGCGGGGAGAACCGCTCTCGGGCCCACTCGGTCCTGCTGCTGGACCGCGGCGAGCTGCCCGCCGACCGGTTCGAGGACCTCGACCGGCACACCACCAGCGGGATGCGCAGCGCGGAGTTCGGCGGCCTGAGGGTCACCGACTGCGAGGTGCCGGCGAACGCGCTGGTCGGCGGCCTCGGCGACGGCTACGAGCTGTCGCTGCGGTCCTCGCTGGTGATCCGCGGTCTGATCCCCTCGATCGTGCTGGCGGGCGGGGACACCGCGCTGCGGACGGTCGTCCGGTTCGCGACCCGCCGCAGGGACGACGGCCGGTCCTCACTGGACGTCCAGCACTGCAAGGACGTGCTGGCCGGGGCCTTCCTCGACCTGCTGGTCGCCGACTGCCTGGCGCTGGTCGCCACCCGGGCGCTGCACCTGCTGCCCAAGCAGATGAGCGCCTACGCGGCCACCGCCGCCTATCTGGCGCCCAAGCTGATCTCCGAGTCCATGGACGAGATGTCGACGGTCCTCGGCAAGGCCGCCTTCGCCGAGGACGGCGCCTACGGGATGTTCCAGAAGCAGCTGCGCGACCTCCCCGTCACCTCGCTCGGCCACGCGGGCAGCGCGGGCCGGCAGGTGAGCATCCTGCCGCAACTGCCGTTCTTCGCCCGGCACGCCTGGTTCGCCGACCCGGCCGCGCCCGGGGAGCTGTTCCGGCTGCACGAGGACCTGCCGCCGCTTCAACTGGGCGAGGCGGCCCTGCTCGGCGACGGCGACCCGCTCGCGGCCACCCTGGCGGCCTGCACCGACCTCCTCGAGGCGGCGGACGAGAATCCCGGGGACCGGCCGGGCGACTCCGCGCTGCTGTTCCTGGCCCGCGCCTTCACCATCGAACTCGACGATCTGCGCAAGGTGTTCGCCGAGATCTCGCCGGGCGACCGGGCGGCCCTGGTCAGCCCGTACGCCTTCGGCCTGGCCGACCGCTACACCCTGGTCCTGGCGGCCGCGGCCTGCCTCGGGGTCTGGCGCGAGCAGCGCGGCGGGAGCGACCCCTTCCTGACCGACGCGGCCTGGGTCACGGCCGCGCTGTACCGGCTGGGCCGCCGGCTCGGCCTGCCGCTGCCGGACCGGCCCTCCAGCAGCGAGCAGCGCGTGCTGGCCGAGGTCCTGGCCCGGTTGCACGGCGCCCGCAGCTACGACCTCTACGGCTCGGCGCTGGCCTGACAGCCGACCTCCCGCCCCCCATCGGCCCTTACGAAGGAGCACACACGGCAATGAGCGCATCGAACGAACCGGAATACTACGGCTGGCTGATGGCACGGCTGGCCCACTACCTCGGCCGACCGGTGGCGGACGACGTCCCGTTCACCGAGTACGGCCTCGACTCCGTGGCCGCGCTGAGCCTGTACGGCGACATCGAGGAGGAGTACGGCCCGGTCATCGACCCGACCGACATCTGGCTCTACCCGTCCGTCCAGGAGCTCTCGGCCTACCTGGAGCTGCGCGACATCCGGCTCGGCAGCGGCCAGCAGGTGCGCGCGGCCTTCGTGTTCACCGGCCAGGGGTCGCAGCACCCGGGGATGACCTCCGGCCTCTACCTGAACTCCACCGGGTACCGGCGGTTCCTGGACGAGGCGGCCGAGGCGCTGCTGCCCTACACCGGCCTGTCGGTGGTGGACCTGATCCTCAGCCGCGACCAGCGCGTCCACCAGACGGCCTTCACCCAGCCCACGCTGTTCGCGGTCGAGTACGCGCTGGCCCGCACCCTGGAGGAGGCCGGGGTCCAGCCGGTCGCGGTCCTCGGCCACGGCATCGGCGAGTTCGCCGCGGCCGTGATCGCCGGCTCCCTGAGCCTGCACGACGCGGCCAAGCTGGTCGCGGTACGCGGTGCCTTCATGCAGTACCTGCCGTCGGGCGGCGGCATGATGGCGACCTGCCTCGCCCCGTACGAGGCGGCCGAACTGACCGCCGAGGAACCGGGCGTGAGCATCGGCGCGATCAACGCCGCCAAGGCCACCGTGCTCTCCGGCGAGCTGGGAGGCCTCGAGCGCATCCAGCGGCGGCTGGAGGAGCGCGGCATCGCGTGCATGCCGCTCAAGGTGACCCACGCCTTCCACTCCCCGCTGATGGAGCCGATGCTGGCCAAGTTCGAGGCCGTCACCAGGCGCCTGCCCGGCGGCTCGCCGCGACTTCCGTACTACTCGACGGTCTACGGCCAGCTGACCAACGAGCCGCTGTACGCGCCCTACTGGAGCGCGCACGTCACCTCGCCGGTGCGCTTCTCGGACGCCGCCCGGCAGATGCTCGACCACCAGGCCCTGACCCACATCGTGGAGGTCGGACCGAAGGTCGTGCTCACCCCCTTCCTCCGCAGGATGGGCGGCGCCGAGGGCCCGGCGTGCATGGGGATGTGCCGGAGTCCGGAGACCAACGCCGTGGACCTGGCCGGAGTGGTCTCCGCCCTGGACGCGGGGCCGCTGGCCCACCCTCTGGTGAGGGCGTGACGCGATGGTTTTACCGGCGGGAGATCTGACGCCGCCGCGGCAGGTGCCGGGCCCCCAGGGCCCGTGGGAGCCGGTCCGGGAGGACCTGGCCGAGACGGGCGCCGCCGTGGTGTACGGGACCCTGGGCACCTGGTCCGCGTACCTGCAGCAGCCCGAGGTGCTGCAGCCCCTGCTCGGCCGTGACTGGGCCCGGTACCTGAGCCAGCCGCACCCGCGGAGCAAGGAGCGCTTCCTGGCCTCGCGCCTGCTGCTGCGGCAGGCCGCGGCCGAGGCGATCGGCACGGTGCCCGAACTGGTCGACCTGGCCTACCACCCCGGGGGCCGTCCCTACGTGCGCGGCTGCGACCAGATCGACATCAGTCTCAGCCACACCGAGGAGGTGATGATCGTCGGGGTGACCCGGCGCGGCCGGATCGGCGTGGACGTCGAGCTGGCGGGCCGCCGCATGGCGGGCACGGCCTCGGAGACCCAGGGCTTCACCCACGTCGAACTGGCCGACCTGGACCGGGCTCCCGCGAGCCGGCGCAACGACCTCCTGGTCCGGCTGTGGACGCTCAAGGAGGCCTACAGCAAGGCGCTCGGGCAGGGCCTGCGGTTCCGCTTCACCGAGTTCGGCTTCGCCCTCGACGGCGCCGGCGCCCGGCTGATGCAGCCGGACGGCCGTCCGGTCGCCGGCGGCTCCGCCTGGACGTTCGTGACGTTCCTGGTGGAGCCCAGGTACGTGGTCAGCGTGGCGGTGTACGACTCGGGCTTCGGTGGCGGTGTGGACCTGTCCGTGGAGACCGCGCTCGACGACGGGCTGCTGGACACGTTGCTGAGAGCCTCCGACTGGAGGTGAGTCGCCGAGAAGGCCGTCAGGGAATCCAGCCGGCCTCCTCGGCGATCCGGCACGCGTCGATCCGGTTCCGTGCGTTCAGTTTGGCGACGATCGCGGTGAGGTAGTTCTGCACCGTCCCCTTGGACAGGTACAGGCAGCCGGCGATCTCGGCGGCGTCGGCGCCCTGCGCGGCGAGCCGGAGCACCTCCAGCTCGCGCGGGGACAGCGGGTTGCGCGGTGCGTCCCAGGCCGACATCGCCAGTTGAGGGTCTATCACCCGCTGTCCCTGGGCCACCGCGCGGACGGAGTGGGCCAGTTGGTCCGGCGGCGCGTCCTTGAGCAGGAAGCCGGAGACATGGGCGGCCATGGCCCGGCGCAGCGTCCCCGGGCGGCCGAGACTGGTGAGGATCAGGGCCCGGCACTTGGGGAGCTTCTCCCTGAGGTGCGCCGCCGCCGTGAGCCCGTCGATACCGGGAAGGTCGACGTCGATCACCGCGACGTCCGGTTTGGCCTCGATCGCGGCCTTCACGATCAGGTCGCCGCGGTCCACCGAGGCGACCACCTCGAAGTCGGGCTCCAGTTCGAGCAGGGCGACCAGCGCGCCTCTGATCATGTGGACGTCCTCGGCCAGGAGGATCTTGACCTTCAACATGCGCCCCCGCTCCAAAAAACGTTTCTTCCCCACCCAGGTGAACGGTCCCGCGTCAGGCGGCCACGACACTCTCCGTGGTCTCCTGCGCGGCCGTTCCCTTCTCGTTCTGCGGCCGCAGCGGAGCCTCGACCGTGAGCACGAACCGGTCCCCCTCGCGCACACCCGCCTCCACCCGTCCTCCGATCGCCTCGAAACGGCTGCGGAGGTTGCCCAGTCCGCTTCCACTGTGCGGACAGGACTCCTTCGGCCCGTCCACGACGCCGTCGTTCACCAGAGTCAACGTCACGGACTCCGCATCCGTCACCACCGCCGAGATGGTGCACTTCTGGACCTTGCTGTGCCGGAGGATGTTGGTGACCCCCTCGCGCAGCGCCGTCGCCAGCACGGTGTCGACCAGCGGGTGGAGCCGGCCGCAGTCGATGTCCACGTCCGTGTGGACGTCGGCCGCCCTGAGCGTCGACGCCGCGGACTCCGCCTCCGCCGCCAGGGACATGTCCCGGTAGCCGCTGGCCACCAGCCGCACGTCGGCCAGCGCCTGCCGGGACACGTCCAGAAGACCGACGGTCTCCTCCTTGGCCCGGTCCGGACGCGCACCCACCAGACGGTTGATCAGCTCGGCCTTGAGCGTGATCGCCGAGAGGCTGTACCCGAGCAGGTCGTGCAGATCCCTGGCGAACCGCAGCCGCTCCTGCAGCACCGCCCCCCTGGCCAGCTCCTTCCGCGAGTCGTGGACCTCCTTGACCAGGTCGGACAACCGGGTCAGCCCGTAGATGATCAGGCCGGTCAGGGCCGTCGACTGCACCAGGTAGACGACGTTCCAGAAGTGCTCGAGCGGCGAGGCGCTGTGCTCGAACGCCAACGACAGCCCGATGGTGCTGGCGATGATCAGAGCGAAGGTGGTCCATCCCGCCCGGCGCGGCAGCAACAGGACGGAGGAACCCGCGAGGCACCCGAGCATGCCGCCCCAGACCGACGCGAAGGTGATGGCGGGAACATAGGTCAGCGTGCCCTGCAGCACCAGTGAGACGACCCGGCGCCGGAGCGACCATCGACGCACCCGCGGCGAGGAGTTGACCAACTGGATCACGAAGGTCAGCCCGATGCAGACCGTGAATGCCGCGAACCTCCGCCCCTGCTGTCCACTGGCGGACACATTGGCCACGGCCAGCAGGCCGAAGCAGAAGAGGGTGAACACCGTGATGGTCCTGGCAAGCACAGGAGCGGGAAGTTCCGACGCCTCCAACCGCAGCCTCGAGCCGACGGCCTCGTCCTCTCCCCCACCCGGTCCCACCGGCGGGCTCTTTCTCCTTGCGCCGACCCCGATGATCATGGGCCCCCCTACTACTGATGGTCAACGGCCGGGGTACGGATCGTAGCGCCTGCCGCCTGACCGAGCCACAGATGCGCCGTGCCGTGAGACACCGTCAGACGAACATCGGGATGGGATTGAGGTCCTCGTACCGGGTGGGCCGAGCCAGTCGGCCGGTCTTCACCGGGACGTCGAACAGCCTTCCCGGCGCGAAACGCGCCCAGAAGTGGCGCAGGCCGGGCACGATGACCTTGACGACCGGCAGCTCGATGTCAGGACGCGTCTGGTCGAGCACCAGGAGCTCCATCCCGTGCGAGCGGACGAGAGCCTCGGCGGCCCGGATGTCGTCGAGCAGGTCGGGCCGCGGGCGGTAGCCGTAACTCGTCGGGCCGAGGCTCGATTCGGTCGGATCCGGCGCAAGGTACGGCTGGTTGTCGGTCGTGGCCCCGGCCCACCAGGACATCAGCTCCGGGTCCCGGAGCCGGTAGCCCGAACCGTCTGCCTGTGCTCCGGCGACGGTGGGAATCAACTGGCCCATCTCGGTCAGTGCGCGGCGAAGCGCCGTCCGGGGATCGAAGTGGGCGCCGAACCCGAAGACCAGGTCCTGCGCCGACTTGTCCGTCCGCGCCGACACCGCCGCCATGACCGGGACACCGAGATCGGAGGTGAGGTCCAGGACCCACAGCCGGCGGTTCAGCCGCCCGTAGGTCCGCCGCAGGTCGGCGATCCAGGGGTCGTCGAAGGCGTCCAGGTCCACCGCGGGCCGGCGGGTCCGGTTGTACCACCAGACGGCGACGGCATCCCGCTCGACCAGTTCGAGGAATCCCTGGACGATGGCGTCCTCGAGGCTGCTGCCGGCCGCGTTGCCGTTGGAGTCCGCCCACAGTCCGTCGCCGTGGCGTCCGTAGTAGAGCATGGAGGTCGGCAGGAGCCGCTGGGTGCCCTCGCTGAGGGACCAGACGGGCGTCCAGTCGGTCGGGCGGTCCGGGTCGAAGGGCTCGGGTACCCACTGGAAGCCCGAACTGGCGGCGTTCCAGGCCTCGCGCGTCAGGAACTGGCGATCGTCGTAGAGTTGACATGTGTTCGGGTGGACGGCGCGGTCGCCGAGCCCGCGCAGGGTGTCCCGTACGGTGGGCTCGTCCCCCTGCCGTGTCCCGCAGTACCGTTCCGCCGCCTCGCAGATGGCACCGACCTCGGCTTCCAGCGGAGTGGTCCCCTTTCCCCCGGTGCAGCTGCGCAGACCACTTCGCAGTCCCGCCAGGGTCCGCGCCTCCATGGCCAGATTGCGCCCTGCCACATAGGCGTTGACACCCTCCGGCGCGCTCGCGTCCGGGCGCACCTCCTCGACGATCCCGGTGACCGGACCGACCAGGTGCCGGTGCCGTCGGAGCATGTCCGCGGGGGGCACGGCCCGGTGGCTGCCCAACGTGCCCCCGACCTTGGGCCTGGACACCGGCCGAACCGGCGCGAGCACCCGCGCGGCGACCGCTCCCGGATCGCCGCACTCCCGGCACTGCGGGCGCCTGCCGACCCGGTGATGACGAGTCTTCATGGAGAGCGTGTCCAGCGTGCACACCGAGTCCATGTCCGAATCCGCAACGCCCGCGAGCCACTTGGCGGCCGTCAGGACCGCCGCCTGGAGGCCGATGGCCCGCCCCGCCGCGAGAGAGGCCTCGGGCCGCGCCACGGGCCCCGAGAGCCCGCGGGCGCGCTGCACCGGGATCTCGGAGTGACGCTGCCCGCGCAGCCGGTGCGCCAGGCACGACCAGCAGGCGCCTCCGGGCCGGAAGACCGGGCCGACCCACGGCTGGGCGTCGGCCGGCTTGGCGAGCAGCCAGGGGTGGCCGATCGAGCGGTAGTGCGCGTCGATCCGGGCCAACTCCGGCTCCAGGTAGTCGTCGCAGAGGACGAGAGTGAAGGACGGAACCACCCCACCGCCCGGCTCCACCACGGCGAGACCCGAGGCCCGGCAGGCGCTGCGGGCTTCGCCCGCGTCGACCTGTCCGATCGTCACGACGTCCACCGGCAGGCGCCCGAACGCCTCCTCGACGACCGCTCCGTCGGCACCGGCCAGCTCCCAGTACGCCTGCGCCGCGGCATCCGCCGTGGGAGTCCGGTACCCGACCAGGTTCGCCCGCGCGAGCTGCCCGATGATCCGTCCGACCTCGGCCGCCGGCACCTCGGGGCCGGCCTCCTCGATGAGCCCGTGCAACGTGCGCGTGCCGTCGAGCAGCGGAGCCAGCGCCTCGACGTACCGGCTCTGCACCGCGGTGACGCCCCGCACCGAGAACAGGTAGGTCGCCTCCCCCTCAACCACCTCGGGGCGCAGATGGCGCTTGAATCCCAGCGGTCTGGCGCCGGCGTCGAGCTGTTGCCCCATCAGTCGTTCGCCGTGAGGCAGATGCAGATGTCCCGGAGCACCAGGCTGTGATCGCCCCTCGGGTCGAGCTCCTCGATCATGATCACGGACTCCCCCGTGAGGCAGTCACCCACGTACAGTGGTTCGGCCGCCGAGAGCCCGAACTCGGCCAGCACGGACACCGGGTCCTCGGCGTAGCGGCGCTCGAGGTCGGGCTCCAGCCCGGTGCGCGCCGCGAGCTCGGCGAATCTGCGGGATTCCAGGGCCTTGCAGGCAAGTGCGGACGAAGCAGTGACGGTCTGCACGGAGGCCTCCCCTAATTGATGATGGTGCCTGCGGTCAATGTGACTGTTCGATTTGCTGACCTGAGTTTGCGGACACGAGCCGCCCCCGGCCCAGTGGCACCCTCACATTCGCAGCGTGACATTTTCACGGCCCCCCTCATGAGCGCCTCACTGGGCCCTCAAGCCGACTGGTGACAGGCTCGATCGACGCTTCAACTCGAACCGCCGGACCGACTGACCGACGGGTGAGGCTGAGAGGAGAGTGCACCATGGAGATCAAGGTTCTGGGTCCGCTGACGGCCAGCGAGCACGGGGTGTCGATCGTCCCGAGCGCGGCCAAGCCCCGGCAGATTCTCGCGCTGCTCGCGCTGCAGTCCGACCGGGTGGTCACCGTGCCCACGCTCATGGAGGAGATCTGGGGGATCGACGTGCCGCGCAGTGCGGCGACGACCCTCCAGACGTACATCCTCCAGCTGCGCCGGAAGATCGCCGCGGCGCTCGGCAGCACACCCGACTGCCAGGCCAAGGACGTCCTGATCACCCAGCACGGCGGCTACCTGCTGCGGGTGCAGCCGGGCCAGACCGACGTCCTGGAGTTCGAGCAGCTGACCGCCTCGGGCCGGGCCGCGTACGACGCCGGGGACTACCTGGCGGCGTCCGAACTGCTCGGCGGCGCCCTCGCGCTGTGGCAGGGGCCGGCCCTGGTGGACGTCAAGGTGGGCCCGGTGCTCGAGCTCGAGGTGCTCAGGATGGACGAGGACCGGATGGCCACCCTGGAGCGCCGGATAGACGCCGACCTGCGACTCGGCCGGCACATCGAGGTCATCCCCGAGCTGCGGGTGCTGACGGCCCGCCACCCGATGCACGAGACCTTCTGCGCCCAGCTGATGCTGGCAGCCCACCGCTCGGACGGCGCCTGGCGCGCCCTGGAGGCGTACCAGCGGCTGCGGTCCACCCTGGTCGACGAGTTGGGGCTCGAGCCCTCGCCCAAGCTGCAGCGGCTGCACCGCGCGGTGCTGCAGGGCGACCCCGCGCTCGACCTCGCCACCACCTCCGTCGCGGGCTGACCCCTCCCGTCCCCCGCGACCGTCACGGACCGGACCCGGCCTCGGATACGCCGGGCCGGTCTCTGACGCTTCCGTGATTCGTGTACGCATTGCGTGCTTTTCGAACACTCCATGCGAATCCGAGCAGCCGTCGAGAGGCGACCCGAACCATGACGTCACCGGCAGCGGCGGCACGCCCACAGGCGAAGGCCCGCCGGGCACGGTGGGCCGGGGTGCGGAGGACGACCCTGAAGCACCCCGGCCACCCCATCGATCCATCGATCCATCGATCCACAGCGGCCCAACCGAAGGGAACAACAGTGGCCCGCACAGTTCCGACCGGCAGGAGCCCGCAGTGGCAACCGGCCCCGATGAAGGCGAGGTAGCGGCGATGCGCAGGGTCGTCATCACCGGTCTGGGCGTCGTCGCGCCCGGTGGTGTAGGCGTGAAGAACTACTGGGAGCTGCTCACCGCGGGCCGCTCGGCCACCCGGACCATCTCGTTCTTCGACGCCTCACCGTTCCGTTCCCAGGTCGCCGCCGAGTGCGACTTCGATCCCCGGGCGGCCGGACTCAGCCCCCAGGAGATACGCCGCCTGGACCGGGCGGCGCAGTTCGCCGTGGTCTCCACCCGTGAGGCCGTCGCCGACAGCGGCCTGGACTTCGGCAGCCTCGACCCCGGCCGCATCGGCACCTCGCTGGGCAGCGCGGTCGGCTGCACCACCAGTCTCGAGCGCGAGTACGTGGTGGTCAGCGACGGCGGGCGCAAGTGGAACGTCGACCACGAGTACGCCGTCCCCGAGCTGTACCGGCACTTCGTGCCCAGCTCGATGGCGGCCGAGGTCGGCTTCGCGGCCGGCGCCGAGGGCCCGGCCGTGGTGGTCTCCACCGGCTGCACCTCCGGCCTCGACTCGCTCGGCCACGCGGTCGAGCTGATCCGCGAGGGCACCGCCGACGTCATGGTCGCCGGCGCCACCGAGGCTCCGATCTCCCCGATCACCTCGGCCTGCTTCGACGCCATCCACGCCACCACCCCCCGCAACGACACCCCCGAGAGCGCCTGCCGCCCGTTCGACAAGAACCGCAGCGGCCTGGTGCTCGGCGAGGGCGCGGCCATCCTGATCCTCGAGGAGCTGGAGGCCGCCAAGCGGCGCGGGGCCCACATCTACGCGGAGATCGCGGGATTCGCCTCCCGTTGCAACGCGTACCACATGACCGGCCTCAAGGAGGACGGCCGCGAGATGTCCCAGGCCATCGACGCCGCCATGGCCGAGGCCAGGATCGGGGCCGACGGCTTCGACTACATCAACGCGCACGGCTCCGGCACCAAGATGAACGACCGTCACGAGACCGGCGCCTTCAAGCGCAGCCTCGGCGCGCACGCCTACGACGTGCCGGTCAGCTCCATCAAGTCCATGATCGGGCACTCGCTCGGCGCGATCGGCTCGCTGGAGATCGCCGCCTGCGCCCTCGCCATGGAGCACGGTGTGCTGCCGCCCACCGCCAACCTGCACGAGCCCGACCCCGAGCTCGACCTGGACTACATCCCGCTGGTCGCCCGGGAGAAGAAGACGGACACGGTGCTCAGCGTCGGAAGCGGCTTCGGCGGCTTCCAGAGCGCGATGATCCTGGCCCGGCCGGAGAGGAGCCTGTGATGACCACCACGACCACCACGACCACCGTGGTGACCGGTCTCGGCATCGTGGCCCCCAACGGCCTCGGCACCGAGGACTACTGGAAGGCCACCCTGGCCGGCGAGAGCGGCCTCGGCCCGATCACCCGTTTCGACGCGGCGCAGTACCCCTCGCGGGTCACCGGCGAGGTGCCCGGCTTCGTCGCCGAGCAGCACATCCCCAGCCGGCTGATGCCGCAGACCGACCACATGACCAGGCTCGCCCTGGCCGCGGCCGACTGGGCCATCAAGGACGCGGCCGTCGAGGCCGACCAGCTGCCCGAGTACAGCATGGGCGTGGTCACCGCGGCCTCCGGCGGCGCGGTCGAGTTCGGCCAGCGGGAGCTGCAGAACCTGTGGAGCCAGGGCAAGGAGTACGTCAGCGCGTACCAGTCCTTCGCCTGGTTCTACGCGGTGAACACCGGTCAGATCTCGATCAGGCACAAGATGCGCGGCCCGAGCGGCGTACTGCTGAGCGAGCAGGCCGGCGGGATCGACTCGATCGGCCACGCCAGGCGCCACGTCCGCAAGGGCATCCCGCTGGTGGTGTCGGGCGGCGTGGACGCGGCCGTCTGCCCCTGGGGCTGGGTGCCGCAGATCGCCTCCGGCCTGCTGAGCACCGAGAACGACCCGGCCCGCGCCTTCCTGCCGTTCTCCGCCGACGCCTCCGGGTACGTGCCGGGCGAGGGCGGCGCGATCCTGGTCGTCGAGGACGCCGACTCCGCCCGTGGGCGCGGCGCCCGCCAGATCTACGGCGAGGTCAGCGGGTACGCCGCGACCCTCGACCCCGCCCCCGGCTCCGGCCGCCCCTCCGGGCTGCGCCGGGCGGCCGAGAACGCCCTGATCGACGCGGGCCTCGTCCCCGGGGACATCGACGTCGTCTTCGCGGACGCGTCCGGCGTGCCCGAGCTCGATCTGGCCGAGTCGGAGGTCATCGCCGGCCTGTTCGGCGAGCGGGCCGTCCCGGTCGCCG
The DNA here is from genome assembly GCF_044767945.1 of Kitasatospora sp. NPDC101183. NCBI lineage: Bacteria > Bacillati > Actinomycetota > Actinomycetes > Kitasatosporales > Streptomycetaceae > Kitasatospora > Kitasatospora sp. NPDC101183. Next base: position 152,741 of record NZ_JBIWOW010000015.1, read on the forward strand.
TACCGAAGACCATGACCGGACGGCTCCTCGCGGGCGGCTCCGCCCTCGACGTCGCCACCGCGCTGCTCTCCCTGCGCGACGGCGTCATCCCGCCGTCGGTCAACGTCACGGCCTCCCCCGACCACCGGATCGACCTGGTCACCGAGGCCCGCGAGGCGCAGCTGCGCAACGCCCTTGTTCTCACCCGGGGTTACGGCGGGTTCAACGCCGCCCTCGTGGTCCGCCGCTCCGCCTGACACCACCCTCTCTCATACACCGCACCGAAAGGACCGTCATGCCCATCACGACCGAAGTGACCCTGTCCGACCTGACCAGGATGCTGCGCGAGTGCGCCGGTGAGGAGGAAGGCGTCGACCTCAACGGCGACGTCATCGACACCCCGTTCATCGAGCTCGGCTACGACTCGCTCGCGCTGCTCCAGGTCATCGGGCAGATCCAGCGCGAGTACGGCGTGGTGATCCCGGACGACGCGGTCGTCGACGCGGAGACCCCGCGCGCGCTGCTCGCCCTGATCAACGAAGCCGACTGACGGCCGGTCATCCACCATCAGGGGCGCGGGGCTTCGTCAAGGCTCCCCGCGCCCCTGGTCGTCCCTCCCGCCCGGACCCGGCTCCCGGCCCCCCTGCCCGACGCCGGGCCGGAGGTACCCCGGTCCCCGTCCCCGGCGGTCCTGGTCGTCCGCGACCTCGCCCCTACCCCTCGCAAGGAGAGAGCACGGATGTCGCTCACAGCACGCACCGCGGTGACCCGCCGGCTGACGGTCGGGGCGGGAACAGGCCCGCTGCACCGGACCGCGGCCGACGTACCGGGACCGCTGCTCGACGCGCTCGGCCACCGCAGGCCCGAGAACCTGCCCGCCCGCACCACCCTCTACGTCGGCGGCTTCCCCGCCCCGAGGCAGCCGGTGAAGGACCACCGGGCCATGCCCGTCCGCATCGCCGCCACCCCCGCCGAGGTTCTGCTGCTCGCCCACGAGGACCTCCAGGCCGAGCGCGCCGACCTCGCGATGGTCGCGACCCTGGACCAGCCCACCGCCGGAGGCGTCACCGTCCAGGTGCTGCGCCGCGCGGCCGAGGCCGTGGCCGAGGGCGACACCATCCTGGGCCTGCTCGAGTTCGCCGACCTCCGGGACGACCAGCCCGTCCTGCGGCCGCTGCGCCACGGGCACACGGTCCCCGACACCGAGGGCCACCGGCTGCTGATCTGGTCGGGCCGGGACGAGCCGGACGAGTCGCGGGTGCGCGGCGAGCTCCGCGCGCTGCTCGACCGGATCTCCCCCGAGGGCTTCGCCTCGCTCCCCACCGCCGTGCCCTTCGGGCACGCCTTCGGTCCGGTCCGCGCCACCGCGGTCACCACCGCCAGGCAGGCGACCGCCGAGGTGGCGGCCGCCGAGCCGGTGACCACCAGCCACCCGCGACCGGTCGCGCTGCTCCTGCCCGGCCAGGGCTCGCAGCACGCGGCGATGGCCGCCGGCCTGTACCGCAGGGACCCGGTGTTCACCGCCAGTGTCGACGCCGTCCTCGACCTGATGGGCGCGGACGGTCCGGCCATCCGCGCCGACTGGCTCTCCGAGCGGCCCGTGATCGACATCGACGACGTACGGCGCGCCCAGCCGCTGCTGTTCGCCGTGGACTACGCCCTCGCCCGGATGGTCCTCAGCTGGGGAGTCCGGCCCGCCGCCCTGCTCGGGCACAGCGCGGGCGAGCTGGTGGCCGCGACCCTCGCCGGGGTCGTCTCGCTCCCGGACGCGGTAGGGATGATGCGCGAGCGCGTGGTGCACGCGGTGGAGATCCCGGCCGGCGGGATGCTCGCGGTCGCCGCCTCCGAGCGGACGCTGCTCCCGTACCTGCACGGCGACGTCGCCGTCGCGGCCGTGAACGCCGCCCAGCAGACCATGCTCGCGGGCTCCACCGAGCCGCTCGCCGAGGTCGCGGCGCGGCTCCGCGCGGACGGCCACACCGTCGTCGCGGTCCCGGCCACCAGCCCCTTCCACTCGCCCGCCATGGCCCCGGCCTCGGACGGCGTCGAAGTCGCCTACCGCAAGGTCAAGTTCTCCGATCCCGAGGTGCCGTTCTACTCCGGCTACACCGGCGAGCTGATGACCACGGCCGAGGCCCTCAGCCCGCGCTACTGGGCCCGTCAGATCACCGACACCGTGTACTTCGCACCGGCGCTGGAGCAGCTGCTCGCCGCCGACGACATGCTGCTGATCGAGGCCGGGCCGCGCCAGACCCTCACCGCCTTCGCCCGCCGGCACCGCGCGGTGCGGCTGGGTGCGAGCAGCGTCGTCCCCCTGCTGCCGGCCAAGCCGGCCGGTCCCGAGCAGGACCGCAGGGCCGTCCTCAACGCCGCCGCCGCGATCTGGCGCGAGGGCCACGACCTGGACCAGGACGCCCTGGCCAGGCTCTGGACCTGGCAGGCCGACGCGCCCGCCGACGCGCGGCCGCTCGCCGCCGTGGCCGGGCCGTGACCGCTGCCGGGGTGCTGCGGCGGATCGGCGGGGCGGTGATCGAGGCCGGCCTGCTCTGGGTGTACGTGCCGCCGCTGGAGTTCCTGCCGCCGTGCCTTCCCCCGCGCCCGGGGAGGGCCGACGGCCTGCTCGGCCCTCCGCCGCGGCACCCGGAGCGGCTGCGCCCCGACGTCCCCCTCAGCAGGCAGGAGAAGCGGCTCCAGCGGCAGCTCCTCGAGACCGGACGCTGACCGCACCCGGTCCGAGGCCCTGGACACCGGTGCGGGGTCCAGGGCCTCGGGCATGCTCCGGCTCGTCCGCTCCGGTGCGCCTCGACCGCTGCTGCGGCCTCCCGACGGCCCGGGCCCGCGACCCGGATCGCTCCCTGAGGAACGCCCCCTAAGGGCGTGGACGCGCTCGCCGACGGGCATGGCACGGTCGTAGGGCAACGCCGTCGGTCGTGAGAAGGTACCCAGCATGAGCGCGATAAAGTTCATCCTCAATGTCATCTGGTTGGTCTTCTGCGGCATCTGGATGGCGCTCGCCTACGTGCTCGCCGGAATCATCTGCTGCGTGCTGATCATCACCATTCCCTTCGGCATCGCCTCCTTCCGGATCGCCGGCTTCATCCTGTGGCCGTTCGGACGCACCACCGTCGAGCGCCGGGACGCCGGGGCCGCGTCCTGCGTCGGCAACGTGATCTGGCTCGTCTTCGCCGGGTGGTGGCTGGCGCTCGGGCACCTGCTGACCAGCATCCCGCTGTTCCTGTCGATCGTCGGGATCCCGTTCGGCTGGGCCAACCTGAAGATGATCCCCGTCTCGCTGATGCCGCTCGGCCGCGAGATCGTCTCCACCGACCAGGCGTGGGGCGCTCGGTACTGAGGACGTACGGAACGGGGAAGGCCGACGGGGAAGCGTCCCCGTCGGCCTTCGGCGTCACAGGCCCCGGCGTCACAGGCCCCGGCGTCACAGGCCTCAGTGTCACCGGCCTCAGTGTCACAGGCCTCAGTGTCACAGGCCCAGGAGGCGGGCGGACTCCTCGCGCATCTCGACCTTGCGGATCTTGCCGGTGACGGTCATCGGGAACTCGTCCACCACGTGCACGTAGCGCGGGATCTTGACGTGGGCGAGCCGGCCGGTGCAGTAGGCGCGGACGCCTTCGGCGGTGAGGGGGGCGGCGCCCTCGCGCATCCTGATCCAGGCCATCAGCTCCTCGCCGTACTTGGCGTCGGGGACGCCGACGACCTGGACGTCGAGGATGTCGGGGTGGCCGTGGAGGAACTCCTCGATCTCGCGCGGGTAGAGGTTCTCGCCGCCTCGGATCACCATGTCCTTGATGCGGCCGGTGATGGCGAGGTAGCCGTCCTCGTCCATGACGGCGAGGTCCCCGGTGTGCATCCAGCGGGCGGCGTCGACGGCCTCGGCGGTGCGCTCGGGCTCGCCCCAGTAGCCGAGCATGACGGAGTAGCCGCGGGTGCACAGTTCGCCGGGCTCGCCGCGCGGGACGGTGCGGCCGGTGGCCGGGTCGACGACCTTGACCTCCAGGTGCGGGCCGACGCGGCCGACGGTGGAGACGCGGCGCTCCACGGAGTCGTCGGTGCGGGTCTGGGTGGAGACGGGCGAGGTCTCGGTCATGCCGTAGCAGATGGACACCTCGGTCATGCCCATCCGCCCGATGACCTCCTTCATCACCTCGGTGGGGCAGGGCGAGCCGGCCATGATGCCGGTGCGCAGGCTGCTGAGGTCGTACTGCTCGAACGCCGGGTCGGCGAGTTCGGCGATGAACATGGTCGGCACGCCGTACAGCGAGGTGCAGCGCTCGGCGGCGACGGCGGCGAGGGTGGCCCCGGGTTCGAAGGCGGGGGCGGGGATGACGGTGCAGGCGCCGTGCGAGGTGGCCGCGAGGTTGCCCATCACCATGCCGAAAGGTAGTCGAACACCTGGTAATTGGTTCCTAGCTGCCAGTCTACGGGGGATACCGGGGATTCGCGCCGAAATAGAACAGCACAGAGCCCCCGGACTGACACCGCCAAGTGTCTCCGGGGGCTCTGCTCCGCCCGCTCCCCTGCGCCTCCGTGGCGACGCGGGGAAGGGGCCGTCTAGGGGCTACTCCGCCCGGTGCGCGAGGCCAACCGTCACGTGGTCGGCGGCGAACCGGACGAACTCTGTGTGCCCTGCCTCCCTCGTGTGCTTGCCCATGTCGAGACTGAGGATCTTCAGCGGTACCGGCTCCGCGGTCTCCCACCCGCACGCTTCCCTCAGGCACTGCGCCAGGCCGGTAACGGTCACGTCGTCCAGGTGGGTCACTGTGACGTCGCAGAGCCGCAGAATGGGGGCCGTCACGGCTGGATGTGGCGGGCGTAGACGCCATCGGTCAGCAGCGAGAATCCGTGCTTCCCCCACGCCCGCCGAAGCTTCTCCACGGCCTCATCGTCGAGCCGCCTCACCATCGGGTCGTCCGACTCGTACGAGCACACCTCATCGGGCCCGTGAACGGGGTGGACCGGGGCCGGGTAGCAGACGGCCAGCGTCCCGGGCACTGCCAGCCGGCGCAGGGCCTCGACGGCCAGGCGCATCCCGATGCCCTTGCCCCGCCACTCCTGCGACACCTCCACCGATTCCAGCAACAGCAGGAGGCAGGGCCGCAACTCGGCGACCACGGGGGCGAGTTCACCGTCCTCGGTGAAGATCACGCGCGGGATGCGGTCGAGCAGTCCGGGGTCTGCCTCGAACGCCTTGCGGGGGTTCGGGGTCACTCCGGGGATGACGCGGGTGATCACGGCGGTACCGAACACGGGGTCCGTCGCGGTGTAAAACGACGCAGTCCACCTGTCCGCGAACTCTGACCACTTCGCGTTTTCGTAGTGAACGGACTTGTACGAGATCACGATCCGCTCGTCCACGGACATCTCCCTTGCAACGGGGGCGGCCCCCACGCAACGTGCACGCGAGGGCCGCCAACTTGTCAACTACCCGGCGGCCGCGAAGGCTGCGGCGTCGGGTCGGGCGGCCGGTGAGGGTTCACCGGCGGATTCGAGGGCGGAGCCGGGGCAGGCGATTCAGGCCCCGGCTTGCCCGGGTGAATCGGCATCAGATCACTTGCTCGGCGGTTGCTGCGGAGGGTTCTCCTTCGCCGGGGAACCCGCGTGCTTCGGCGGGGGCTTCTCGGCGCCCTTGTGCTTGGACCGGTCGCTCATGACTGATCTCCTCCTACTGGGCGTTGACGCTGGTGGGCGCGGTGGGGTCCATCGGGCCGGGCGGCCGTTCGGGCTTGGGCGGCTTGGGCGGCTTGCCGGGAGGGTCGTGGTGCATGATTGGTGCCTCCTCACACTGTGGGGTTCCGGTCACCCGTTGGTGACCGGGCCGTTCGGTGTTGCGGAACCCGCTCCGACCGAGATCACTTGGCAGAGAGATCGGTCGGAGCGGGGGTCTATGGGCGGGCGGGAGGCTCCGGCTACGCCTTGTCCGAGCCCGTCCCGCCCTTGGACTTGTCCTTGTACTTTTGGACCAGATCGTCCTGCTTGATCGCCTGCTTGACGCGGTCGTCGGTCGCCTTCCGGTCCGTCTTGTTCTTGGTGGACTTCTTGGTGCTCCTGCCCATGACCATGCGGTGGCTCCCATCCTGGTAGTGGTGGCGGCTCTGCCCGTCCGCGACGGGGGAGGTACGGACGGGCAGAACCTCTCCGTACCGCCGGTTTGGGGGCACGGGGTGTAGCCCCGTCTCGGCTGTGCTGTGACGACGCACTAGGTGGAGCCGAGACGGGAGTTCGTGGGGTCGAAGCGAGGGCGGGGCGGCCGTCCAGGACGGTTCTTCTCGTACTGGTTCTCGATGGACACGGGACCCGCACACCGGTATTGCTTGCGGATCTCCCGCCCGTCCTCGCCCATGCGGCTGATCACGATCTCCGTGCGGTTGATCAGGCCGCTTACCGGGTCGGCCGTTTTGGTGCGCCGCAGCACCGTCCACCGCCGACCGTCGGCGTCGGCGAACTGCCTTCCTCGCGTGGGGAGTTCTAGCCTCTCGACACAGCCCGTAGGGCGCTGCGGGCACTGACAGGCAGTCGACTCGTCGGCATTCGGGGTCCGATCGTCCGTGAACGTGGCCAGGGTCGCGCCGGGCGTCCTGCGGGGCAGCATCTCTACGCGGCGCAGAACTGTCCGGCGTCCGCACGAAGGCGGAGCCCACTGCAAGCGGCGACGTACGCGGCCCGCACCCGGGCCTCGGTGTGCGCGCGGGCGCGCTTGGGCAAGTCGCTCAGGGACACCCACGTGAGGGTCTTGACCGCCTGCCCGCCCACGGGGAGGGACAGGGCGCCCGCGTCGGCGGTGGTCATCGTTCCGCCGTCGAGGACGACGTGAAGCATCTCGGTCGTGTCGGTGTCGAAACAGGCCGGACGCCGATCGCGGACGAGCACACCTTCGGTGGTCCTGTGCATCCCCAAGTCGTAGGCGAGCAGCCGAGCGGCGGCCTGCGCCAACGACTCGTCCGGGTGCACGCTGCCGCCGGGCAACACGAAGTCGTCCCGGCCCGCCGGCTGCACCATCAGCACGCGGCGCTGCGGGTCGCGGACCAACACGGACACGTCGATACGACGGTCGACGGCAAACGGCTCGATGCATAGAGGGATCACGGAAACGGCTCCGATCGGAAGATGGGGGGATCGAGGTGGCCCCGCCCGTCCACGGCGGGGGATGCGCGTACGGACGGGACCGGTCCCGCACCGAGCGGCGACGGTACGGGAGTTGAAGCCCGTCCCGGCAGGAGTCCTGTCCGAGAGACGTCCGGCCGGGACGGGGGTCGTGGGGGCTACTTTTGCTCGCCTAGTTGCGGGACTTGATGATCAGGCGCAGTCGCCAGCCCTCGCGCCACAGCTCGGCCGTGCGCGTCGGGCTCACCCGCACCCACCACAGGCGCCCCGGAGTCCGGTCGTCCTGGTCCCAATCGAGACCGCCGAGCACCAGGACGGCCAAAGCGATGACGGCCACCACCGAGCGCATCACTCGGACAAGGCCACCTGACGGACACTCACTCGGACACTTCCTCGCCCACGACGGGGACGGGCAGGTCCTCGGCCGACTGCTGCACCGGGACGGCGGGGGCCTCTTCGCCCGGCCGGTGCACGGGCAAGAACGCATCACGCGGCGGGTGGCCGGTGCCCCCGCTGTCGAACATGCCGCTCTGCGGACGAGTGTGGTCAACCATGGTTCCCCTACTTGACTTCAGGCGCCGAAGGGCGCGCGATGGTGCTGGCTACGGTCGGCTAAGCGCCGGCCCGGCGGTCGTCCGGCGCGGGGCCGTCTGACATTGCGGGTAGGTGGTCACTCACTCCCACCGCCCCGGCATTGCGGAGCAGTACGGGCCGCCTTGATGTCAGGCTGCGTCACCGGCAGCCGTCACGCCCTGGAGCATCCGCTCGCGGCTCTCCCTGCAACAGGGGCTCGGGCACGGGCAATCGGGCGGACGGGGGTACCTCACGGCCGCTTGGATGGGCCGGTTCTCCCAGTACTGCCGCATAGCTTCCGCCATCTCGGCGGGGGTCGCTCGGCGTCTGTCCCGTCCGGGCGAGACGGGGGGCTTTTTCGGCACCGTAGGGGTAGCACCGCTCAGCCGCCCGACGAATCCGGGGGACTGAGCGACCTTCTCCGAGCCCCTCGGGCCCGGTCCGCTCATGGTCATTTACAGTTCGCCTCCGTGTTGTGGAGCACGCAAGAACGTAGGAGGACCAGCGTGCGCCTACGGGAACCGCTCACGGAAGGGGCAGAACTGGGGGCAAACTGAGAGGGTGGCATTCGGCGATCTACTCCGGGATCTGCGCATGGCAGTGCCGCTGACACGCCCTCAGATGGCTTCAGCGCTCTGCCAGCGTGAAGGAAAACCACCAGAGGACCACGGCACGGTCCTCGGTCAGTTGAAACGGTGGGAGGGCAACAAGGGCATCCCCGGGCCCCGCTGGCTCTCCGCTCTGTCTCACGTGCTGGATTGCCCGCTGTCAATACTGACGGCCGAAGCTAGCCTCTCAAGGGTGAACAGACGCGCGTTCATCAATCTCACTGCGCTGGTCGCCACCCAGGGGCGGGCTGCGGGAGAGCTGACAGCGAGCATGGCCGGCGGTGACTACGGCCCCTTGACGACAGTTCAGACCACGCACGCTATGGATCTAGTCGTCGCCTCGTTGGCTGACACACCCACGACGTCACGCCTTCGAGGCTGGATGAAGGACGGCGGAACACCGCTCCTACGGGTGAACGCAGCAGGCATCCTAGCTAAGCGGCCCGGCCAGGATTCTGCCGTAGAGGTGGCCCGCGTCCTCGCACATGATCCCGAGGTGAGGCATCTCTACTCAACGGCCGTCCTCGCCCGGGTTGGGGGGCTGGAGTGGAACAGGGCCCAAGCGCTGGCAGCCGATCTGAGAACCGCCGGGGACACGGCCCAGTTCCTCGCTGCCAGGCTGGCAGCGGAGACCCTGAACACCCGCGACGCGGGGGCGCGTTGGTGCGCCGCCATTATGCTGCGGGACCTCACACCCCTACTCAGTTGGGAGAGCTGACGTGCACGTGTTCGAAGTGAACGACGCCGAGTTGGTCGAGAGCATCGCCGAACAGGCCAAGGCTGCCGGGCTCACGGACGGTGTGATCGTCTCCCTGATCGGCGCTGCCGACTCGTTCACGATCAGCACCATGCCCGCTGGCGATGCGTCGGCCGACATCATCACCGACTACGACCAGCCTGCCGAGATCGTTGGCGTCGTGGGCGACATTGTCGGCGGCGTCGTGCACCTTCACGCGACGATGGCCATCGAAGGTGACAAGGGCGTGGCAGGGCACCTCCACCGGGCCCAGATCGGCCATTGGTTCGCCCGAGCCTATGTACTGCCCGTGACTGCCTGACACTCCCGCTCGCGCCCCACCAGACCTGTTTAGGCCCGGTGGGGCTTCGCCTTGTGCGGCTGGCGCGAGCAACTCGGCCACCAGGGCAGGGCGCTCAGCCACGGCAAGTTGAGCACAACCCTCCGGCGACCCGCACCGGCCGCCTGCACAGCCCGTCCTGCCCCTGGCACTCGTGCGCCGACCGGCGGCCCGGAACGGGTGCTTCGAGCCGTTCGGGCACCCAGAGCGTCGGAACGGACGGCAGCTTCGACAGCCGGCCCGAGAGGACGGCGCCGACGGACGTCGTGATCTTCGCCGGGAGCGGTGCGGCGAGGACCCTCAGCAGTTCCTCCGCCGCCCACCCCCCGGCGAGAAGGCCCTCCACCATCGCGGACTGGTCCGCGAGCGGCTTGCCGGCGAGCACCATGCAGGGTTCGCGACGGCCCAACTCCAGCAGCAGGTCCATGCCCTCCGACATGCGGGGGCGCCTCTCGGTCCGACGGGACCCAGCGGGCCCCTGGACGGCCGTCTGCGGCTCGTTCAGACCTTCGGTGGGTGATTCCCCGTCCGTCCCTCCGAAAAGGGCCGTGAGCGCCTTGTGCGCCTCTTCCACCTCGTCCGCCGTCGGCGGCGCCATAAGGTCCAGTTCGTCGGTCCAGTCAGCCGACGGACGGACGGACGGTTTGTCAACTTCCTTCCGAACCACCGTCTTTACCCGGGACGGGCTTCCCGCCTTCCCGCCGGCCGGCTCTCCGGGACCAGGACCACCGGCGGCCGGGGATGCGGGAAGCGGCGGCCGGCTGTGCGCTGCCTTGTCGAGCACCGGGACTTCGTGAACGTCGACCAGGGTCCGTACTCGACCCGTCAGCGGGTCGCGGTCGGTACGGCGGACGTAGTGGCCGGCGGCCTCCAGCTCGTGCAGCGCGCGAGCGACCGTCGTACGCCCTTCGCGGCTCTTCGCCGCCAGCGTCCGGACGTCCTCCCGAGCGGCGTCGGGGAGGCTCAGGAGGTAGGCCAGGAGCCCCCGGGCGGTCCAGCTCAGCGAGTGCTTCCGGATGACGTGCCCGTTGTCCAGGATGGTGAAGTTGCGCGGGTGCCGCGCGATACGATGGATGCGCATTCGGAGTCCCAACTCCTAGTGCCGTGCCCCGGGGTGTTAGCGCACCGCCGGGGTTTTGCTTGATCGTAGACAGTTGTGTCGTCCGGCACAAGTCGCCGGACATGCGGAAGCCCGGCCAGCGAGGAGCCGGCCGGGCTCTGGGGTGCAGGGGTCAGGCAGTAGCGTGGCGCGCGGCGTAGTGGTCGGTGATCGCCGTCTCGACCCTGCTCCGAAAGTCCAGAAAGCGCGCTTCCCAGTTCAGGGCGAGCATCCCGGTCAGATCCTCAGGCGTGAAGTCCGCCGGCAGGATGACCCGCCCCGGTTCGGCAAGAGCGTGGGTCGACTCCTCGTAGAACCACCCGCAGCCGTGCGGGCAGTGAAAGCGGACGACGCCCGGAAGGTCCGATGGAAAGTCAGGCCCGGGAATGATGCTCGGGTCGGGCAACGGTGCATGCTGGTCTCGTCGTTGCGCTTCGCGGGCCTCCCGCATATCCCGGGCGATCTGCTCGGGGGTGGCCTTCAGGCCGTCCAGCCACGCGTCTTCGTCGCCGTGCTCCACGTTACCTCCTAGATGCTGTTCACCGGCTGGATGTCCGACCACAGTACGAGCTGCCGGCCGCCCTCCTTGCGGGTCCGAATCCCGGAGTCCGGGCGGTCTATGCGCCGGTAGAGGGTGGTCACGTGGACGCCCGTGCGCTTGGCGGCGTCAGCAACCGGCAGCCACACGTCCGGCACTGGCTTCACCGGCTTCACGACGCGAGCCGGCCGGGACGCCCACTGGCGCTTGTTGATCTCCGCCTTGCGAGAGATCACGGTCTCCTCGGTCGGCCCGTGCTCCGTCCCGGAATCCTCCTCCGGCGGGTCCAGGTGGAGGACGTGCGCGGCCACGAGGGGCGGCACGGCGGAGACGACGATCACGACCCACGCTCGCGCTCCGGTTGCGCCGGTCGTCAGCACATGTTCCGTGATTTGCGCGGCAGTTGCGACGACGAGCGCGAGCAGTGCGCCGCGCGTTGCACTCCCCCGCTTTCTCTTCGCGTCCGTCTCGCGCTCCGTCGCGCCGATCGCGTGGTACTTGCGGACGAGGTTGGCCCAGTCACGCGCGTTGCTCGCGGACCACGCCGCCCACACGGAGAGCACGGCCGGCATCAGCCAGGCCACCCGCCAGTCCCAGCCGGCCATCACGCCGAGTGCGAACTCCCCGGGGGCGGACAAGGCCAACGCGGCGTACAGGACGGCGGGTTGACCGACGCGACGGGCGGTACGGACGTGCCAGGGTGTGCGGGTCATCAGCCATTTTCCTTTCGAGCCTCATCGCGGCGGGTGTTGGTGATCTCGAACCACCACGGGACATCCGAGACTTCCTGAACGTCAGCGACCAATCCCCGACGCACGAGATAGACCATGATCCGCGTGGTCGCGTAGTGTCCGCCGTAGTGCCATCCGCAGCCAGGAGCCCACCGTCCGCCGAGCCTCTGCGAGAGCAACGTCAAGACCTCTCGCTGACGCGGCCCGATTACCCCTTTCACTGCCCGCCCCTCTCCGCCACGAAGGCCACCGCGTCGCGGGTGATCGCACACCGACGGATCTCCTCGTCCACCCTGTCAGCCGCCGCCCGCAGCCACTCCGCGTACTGGCGAGCATCCGACGGGCTGAAGTTGAGGTCGATCATCCGCCCGGCCTGCGTCCCGTCCGCAACCTCCACCGTGATGCCGACCTTCGGCGGGTCGATCGACGGTCGGTCTCCCGCGCGGTAGCCGATGCTGAAGAGCCTGCCCGCCCACCACTTCCGCCGTGCCATCCTGACTTCTCCTCCGGTTCGTTGCCGTGCGTTTGGGTGGCGGGCCCCACGTCCTCTACTCGCAGGGCCGGCCAGTGGAACAGGATCAGCGTTGGATCTGCACCTTCGTGAGTCCCTCGTGGAACTCCATAATGACACACTTGTGCCGTACGGCACAAGTCTAGATATCTGAGCCCTAGGCCGACTTCCGAGTGACGAGCAGCCGACCCCCGTCGCTGGGGCCGTAGTCGGCCACGTCGTACCTGCGCCGCAGGTGCTCGCGGACCGCTTCCAGCTCAGAGACGCCACACGACCCATCCGAGTAAAAGTTGGCGTGGTTCTCCGCGTAGGTCACCACCACATCGCCGCCGGCAAGGGTCTGCACACGCACACCTTCCGACCAGCGCCGCCCGTTGGAAGCCGTGCGGCTCAGCGGGAACGTCCGCCCGAGGAAGCGCCGCACCGACGCGTAGGTGACACCCGCCACCGGCTTCGACGGAGTCTCGTCAGCGGCCGGCGGCTCCGACTCCGCAGCCTCCACCGAGACGCCCCCCACCGCGAGGAGCCGACTCTCCAGCGCGACACGCTCGGCCCGCTCAGCCTTCAGCGCCTCCTGGTTGCGGATCTCCCGCTCGGTGAGGGCCAGCACCACGTTGCGGTGCGACGCGTACTTGCGGACCCAGACGAAGACCGTGCGCACGTTCGCGCCGCCCCAGTACTCGTCACGGCCCTTCTGGAGCACCTCATCCACCAGCAGTCGCGTCACAACGGAGTCGCCCTGAATCGCGAGGCACAGGATCTCCTGGGCGGTTCGCTGCGCCTTCTCGGTGGCGGTCATGGCGTCCATTCGTTCCTCCTGCGTGAGTTCCTCGGGTGACTCCATAATGACATACTTGTGCCGTACGGCACAAGCCTTGGGAGGGTGAAACACCTCAGGCGCCGTCGGGATCAACTCCCAACGGCGCCCATCTAGTTAGCCGTCCCGCCGCACCTCGAACACGTGGCCCGGATCGGTGTATATCTCTCCGCCGTTCGTCGCGAAGACGGTGCAGCCTGCGCCGATCCACCACACGGAAGCTACCGTCCAGGCCCGTCCGTGGTGTTCGATCCGGTCCCCCTCCTCCAGGTCCCGCGCCTCCGCGAAGCGGTGGACGGGAAGCGTCGCCCCCGGGGCGCCGTCCCGCCATGCCCACTGCCGGCCGGGGTCGCCGACGGGGGCGGTCTCGTGGGTCGGGTCGTGCGGGTGCGGGGGCAGGACGCAGGGCATGGCGTCCGTGTTCGGCGGCGCGAAGGTGGCCGTGCAGTGCGGGAGGGCCTCCACCTCGTCGAGGCTCATGTCCACGGCTAGGCGGTAAACGGAGTCGTCCAGCATCACCCCGTAACGGGTAACTCGGGTCGGGTCGTTGTGGGCGTAGTCGACGCTGTCCACCGTGCCGAGCGAGCCGGCGGGGATGTCGGGCTGCTCGGGCGCCCAGTCGGCGGAGTCGAGGTCGATGAGGGTACGAACGCGGGTGCCGACTTCCAAGGCGGCTGCCTCTACGGCGGCACCGGAGGCGGTTTCGGACGGCGGGTTGTGCTTCATCTCTCTGCCTCTTCTCTGTGAAGGGCCGGACCCGCGTCCTCTACTCGCGGGTCCGGCAGATACTCAGGCGTTGGGGAGCGTCGCAACGTAGGCGGCCTTCGTGCGCCACACGTGACCGCACTGGGTGCACTGGATCTCGGAGTAGGCGCTCGCGGTGAGCCGGTAGCCGTTGAAGGCTGAGCGGTGGGCGTTCCGGAGCAGAACTCGCCAGTGCGGGCGGTGCTCCTTGTTGCGGCACGCGTTGCCCCCGCTCATGCGACTACCACCCAGTACTTGGAGCCGGTGCCGCCGAGGAACCGGGCGCGGTCGCTGCCGGGGCTGGTGACGTACCAGCCGCCGCGGATCTCGGCGATGGTGACGGTGGTCGGGGTGCCGGTGGGGCCCTTCTTGCCGCCGCGCTCCCAGAGGGTGAGGGTGTCGCCGATCTTGGCACCCTTAAGGGTGCGGTACTCCGTGGCCAGGGCGGTGGGCTGTGCTTTCGCACTCAGGGCCTCGATCTCCTCCGGCGTGGCCGGGCAGATGCTGACCTTGCGGCCGTCGAAGTACTCCAAACTGGCACTGGCACCCCTGGCGGACATCTGCCGGACGAGCTTCTTCGTCGGCCTCATCATTCCGGCGTTGATCTCATCCAGAGCGGCACGGGTGGTGACGAGGGCGGTGACGCCGTTCTCCGTGCGGATGTGGGTGAGAGCCGCAGCGTCCCGCCCTTCGCCGTCGGCGACGCAGGCGTGGTCGTCCGGCTGTGCCGCCGCTCGCAGCTCGGCGAGCACCTCCCGGCCCTTCTCGGTGAGGAGGTGGCGGCCGCCGGTCTCGCTGGTCGCCGCCGTGATCATCTGGCGGTCAATCAGGGCTACAAGCGTTCCGGTCCGGCCGTGGGCCCCATCAGCGCTCTCGCCAGACAGCAGGACGTCCACCATGCGCATGCTGAACCGGTACTTCTTCATGATGGGCGTCGCGGTCACGGGTTTCTCCTCTGCGTGAGTTCCTTGTGTAACTCCAGTAGAGCAGACTTGCGCCGTACGGCACAAGTCCCTAGCTCAACTCCGGCTGCGCCCACCCGTCACCCTTCACCGGCACCTGCCTCTCGACGTCTCGCGCGGCGTCGACCAGCCGGTGGGCGATCGACCGGGCCTGTGCGGGGGTCAGCTCGTCGCGCTCCGGGCCGGCCAGGACGATGGTGCCGAGGGCGCGGATGATGCGGTGGGGCATTGGGTCCTCCAAGCACAAAAGGGCCAGCCCCGCGTCCTCTACTCGCGGGGCCCCTTGGGGGTTGGCGCTACGCGGCTTTGCGCTGCACCTTCTCGCGGTGGCACACCGGGTGGTGGCATTCCTCCCCGGTGATGGAATCGAATCCGCGACAGGCTGTCAGCACCCTGTATGTCCGGTCACGGACGGCGCGCTCCTCGGGGTTGAGCTTGCCGTCTCGGGCTATCGCAGCCTCAGGCGTCCAGGCCATCCCAGACGCGGTGCAGCGCACCCCGTTCTCCGTCAAGTGGGGGGCCCAGATAGCCCGCCCTCCACCCTTCGACCGTCACGAACGCCGTCCGACGACATGAGCCGGGGCACTGTACGGGAAGCCCAAGCTCGGGCATGTGACGGCTGCCATTGATCACCGCTCTTCCCTCCAGATCGGAGCAGGCGACGAAACGTCGTCGCGCGTCAGCACCTGAATGACCACCCGCTCCGCGTTGACGATCTCTGCTGACGTGGCGCCGCACACCGTCATCAGCCGAATGCGTGCAGCCGCCTGGACCTGCGCCACGGACGGCCACCAGGAGGTGTAGGTGACGACGTCCGGCATGCCGGGCCAGTCCCTGCGGAGGACGAACGTGAACATCGCAGCCCCTCACATGGACATGCAGTTCAAGGCAAGGCGAAGGCCTCCCGCGTCCTCTACTCGCAGGAGGCCTTCGCCTTATTCGCTAGCTGACGCGAAACACCGTGTCGTCCTTGCCGATCCAGGCGGCGTGGCCGTCCTCGTAGCGGAGGAAGAACCGCGTCCGACCTCGCCAGCCGCCACGCTGGCTGTCGTAGACGCCGTCAGCCTCCACGGAGGTGACAACTCGCGTGGTGAGGACGTTGTCGACCGGGTTCCCCTGCCCGAACGGTGCGCGCGGGGGCCCGTAGAAGAACGCCAGCCGGGTGCCCTGCTCGACGTCCTGCGGGCGAATCTCGGTCAGATTCATCGGACATCCTCTCAGTTAGTGAAGGTCGCTCCGTGCGTCCCTCGCGTAGCTCAAGGATGACATACTTGTGCCGTACGGCACAAGTCCTAGTTCTCGCCGAGCAACCAGCCGGCCAGCCTCATGATGGCGTCCGGCGAGGCGCCGTACGAACCGGGCTCCACGCGCCCGGAGAGCAGCCCCTTCGCGGTGACGGCCGCGTGACGGCGGAGGAGGAAGGCCGCGTTGACGGCCGCTGAGGCGCCGTCCCCCTCGCCGGTCGACGGGTCCGCCTTCGCCTCCTCCGTCTCGACGAGGCGGACGGCGTGACACCACACCGCCTTGCCGTCGTCGAGGTCCACCAGGTACGGGTACCTGGTGTCGCCCGGGTCCGTTGAGTTGATCCGTCCCGCCTTGCCGTCGTCGGCACTGCTTCCGCCCGGGTCACCGGCCAGGATCACCACGCGGGCGCCGACGACGAGGCCGGCGGACGTCTCTCCGAGGATGCCGTTCAGCTCGTTGCGGAGCTGCCGGGCCTCCTCCGGCGTCAGGTGCGCATTGCCCGCGCCGATGCGGAGGTAGGCCCCGCCGTCCACGTGGTGTGACCCTTCCACCTCCATCCCCGGCGCGCTGCCGAACGCTCGGTACGACAGGCTGATGTCAGTCAAGGTCTCTCCTCTGGTCATGAGTCTTCGAGTACCGTGGGTCGACCCACGGTGCTACTGGAGCAGCTGCTCCACGGTGGTCCGGTGGTCGGCGTCGGTCAGCTCGTCCCACGCCTCCCGATCCTCGTCAGGCCAGGTGGCGGCCTCGTTGGCGCGGATGCCGGTCATGTCGTAGGCGTCCAGGCTGGGCAGTCGCATCGGGATCGTCTCCTCGGTTCGTTGGTAACTCACGCAGCTGCGGACAGGGCCGCGCGCGCCTGCTGGATTCCGTCCCACCGGATACGCCGGACACGCGCCGGCGCGACGCCGCCGAGATGTCCGCCGATCTCCGCGTCTTCCATCGGCGGCATGCCGACGCCGTACGAGGCACGCAGCACGAGTTCCCTGCGCGGTGTGACTGACGCGAGGGCCCTGACCGCCAGGTCCCGGCGTGCTGCCTGCTCGGCGAGGTCCTCGCCGTGGGTGTCGGGCAGGACTTCGGCGAGGGTGAGCGTCCTACCGTTGCCGCTGTTGACCTGCGCCTCTAGATCGATCGCGGGAGTGAGCGCCTCCAGCGCGGCCATGAAGCGCGAGCGGCTCACGCGACGATCGGCCGGCAGTTCGCTCAGGCGACGGGCCGCCACCTCCACGTCCCCCTCGGCCTCGCCCAGTGCCCGACGGACGCGAAGCGCGACCTCCGGTTCCGGGGTGACGGTCGAGCGGGCCGAGACCCACGCACGGGCCACGGCGCCGTGCACTTCCCGGTACGCCCTCGTCTGGAGGCTCGCCGGGCCCGTGGTGTCGTAGGCGTGCACCCGGGTGATCATCGCCGCGCGGGCCTCCTGGAGGAGGTCGTCCCGGTCGTTGGCGGACGCCTGACCACTGGTCACGGTGGCGATGATACGGAGCATCATCGGTTCCACGCCCGTGAGAATCTCCCACATCGCGTCGCTGTCGCCGGCCTGAGCGGACTGGATGGTCTCGGTGGTAATCATTGCGGCTCCCCTCGGTGTGCGGGAGTTACTGGGCGGACGGGGATCGCCGTTTGCCCTTGGAAATGTGACCTGCGCCACATAGCTAGGCGGACTGAGCCACCGTCACCGACACGTAGTGCACGTGGACAGCGCTGCACTCGGCCAGCACCACGTCACAGCGGGCTTCCGGGCACTCGTCGCTCCCCGGAAGCACAATCAGCGTGTCTGCGTCCCACACCCACTCGCACTCGCGATCCGCGACCGGCACGTGCATCTGTGCCGCGCACCGCGCGAGATCACGCCGCTGCGCCAGGGTCGCCATCGGTCCCGTCAGATAGGCACGCCGGATCGCCAGGATCTCCCGCGTCGTGACCGTCTGCACTCGCTGCCCCCTCGGTGTACGGCTCCCCCTCCCACCCGGAGAGGGCCCGGTCCAGCGCCGCCCGTACTCCCGCGACGTACGCGGCGGCATTGATCATGTGGTGCACGGCGGTGCGCAGCTCGTCAGTGATGAGGAGGCGAGCGTCATCCAACGCCGTGTCTTCGGTGGGGCGTCCGGGGCCGGCGGAAGCCCGCCGACCAGTTCCGTCGGGGTCGGCTGGAGGGCGCCGGCCTCTCATGTCGCTTACGGCAGCACACAGTTCAGCGAGGCGAGGGATTTCGGCCAGGTCGCGCGTCAGTGTCGCCGCCAGACCCTCCACCCTCTGAGCTGGAGTGACGTGACAGGGACTGTAGGTCATGGTCGCCTTTCGGACAACGAGGTAGTTCGAGATTGAAGCGTCCGACTTGCGCGCTTTGTCTGGTAAACGATCGACCAAGGAGACACCAAGCTTGTGCCGTACGGCACATGACCAGGGAGTTTGGCGCGCACACGACGTAATACGATCGTGACCAAATATGCCATCCGGACTGGGCAGCTCCGGCGTGTCACGCTCTCAAACCCCCTGGTCACGCGCAGAAACGCGGCGCACTCGACGCCCCTCAGTGCCACACGTGTGTCCACGGCGTGAAGAGCACGGCGGCACCGTCACCCTTAGCCCCGTTGCAGCCGGGGCATGCCGGGACGAGGTTCGCCGGGCCGTCCAGCCCGCCCATGGACATCGGGACGACGTGGTCCACCTCCACCGGCCCGTGCCCGTCGCAGTAGAAGCAGCCGTACCACCCCAACTCCTCCCAGCGCGCAAGAAGTTGGGACCACGGAACAGCGGGGAGTCGGCGTGGTCGACGGTTGGCTACGGAAACGACGACCGGCCGGCGTCGGGCAACACGTTCGAACGTGCGTTCCCTTTGTCGGTGCGTAGCGGTACCGTCGATGCATGGACGACGACGAACCGTGCTCATGCCCGCGCCAGCTCCGCCGCCCGCGCGGCTTCGGGGTTCGCGGCGTACCACGCGTCGTTCTCGGTCATGGTCGCGGCCTTCTTCATGTAGAGGGAGCCCCAGCTCCGGCCGCCCACCTCGGGGTCGGTGTCCAGCGGAACACCGATGAAGTCCATGGCCATCACCTTGCCGATCTCCCGCGCCACCTCTTCGGCCTCCGACTCAGGCGCCTGCGCTACGACTTCGTCGTGCACGGGGAGGAGGAGGTGGTCCGCCCACCCTGCGTCCTGAAGATCCAGGAGTGCCTGACAGAGGACGTCACGCGCAGTGCTCTGCACCACGTAGTTCGTGGCGCTGTAGACCCGATCGCGGTCCAGGGGAAGCCGTCGGCCCGACGGGGTCCAGACGGCGTAGCCGTCGGCTCGTGCCTCCCGCTGGAGCTGCCGAGAGTACCGCTTGATTCCGGGGTACACCCGGTCGTAGGCGGCAATCGCGTTCTTAACCTCTGCAAGCGGCGCGCCTGTCTGACGGCTCAGCGTCAGTGCCCCACCCCCGTAGACCTTGCCGAAACCCACGCCTTTGCCCACCTTCCGGTGGTGCTTCGTGAAGTCGGGGCCCCAGATCAGTTCGGCGGTGAAGTCGTGGAGGTCCCTTCCTTCGGAGATGGCGCGCTTCATGGTGGTCTCGTCCGCCAGCGCGGCCAGGACGCGCATCTCCACTGCGGAGTAGTCCACGGAGACGATGCGGTGGCCCGCGTCGGCCATGAGCGCTCGACGGATCGCCCAGTCCCCCGACGGCAGTTGCTGAAGCGGCGGGCTGGAGATGGACATCCGGGCTGTCCTGGCCTGGAGGCTGTTCACCTTGCAGTGGATTCGGCCGTTGACGTCCAGGCCGTCGCGGAGGGCGACCCCGTAGGAGGTGCCCCACTTCCCCGCCCGCTTGCTGCGGATCACCGCGTCCGCCAAGGGGTTGGGCGTGCGGGTCTCGCGCGGCTGCCACTGGCCGTCAAGGTCGGCCAGGTCGAGCAGGATGGCCTTGTCCACCTTCCAGGCCCCCGACGGCGTCCGCTCCGTCAGCTGCTCACCCATCCCGAGGAGGGCGGCCGAGACCTGAGCCGTTGCGTTGACGGACGTCACGCCGTACTTGCTCGCGCGCTTCGCGTGGAGCGACGCCTCCTCCTCCAGCCGGCCCACGAGTCTGCGGACGTAGTCGACATCCACCCGCATGCCGCGCCGCTCCATTCGAGCGCAGAGCAGCATGACGCGGTGTTCGAAGTCGGCCAGGCGCCGCGAGACGCCCAGCTTCGCCACTTCGTGCCGCAGCACCGGAAGTAGCCGGCTGCCGAGAATGACGTCCAGGCCTGCGTAGAGGAGGTAGACGTCCGTCCAGAGGTTGATCCTTCCCCAGCCCGTCGCCTTCGTCAGCCCTTGCGCGTGGAACTCCGCTGTCAGGCCCTCCTGTGTGTCCGGCGAGTTGCAGTCGACGAAGGCGGCGGATAGCGGCTTCAGGCCGAGCCCGATACCACCTTCCTGCTGCTGACGGGGGTCCCGGAGATGGGCGTAGATGCGGGAGTCCGTCACCTTGGGGCCCAGTTCTTCGAGCGGGACACCAGCGTGGCGGTCGATCACGAGGAGGTCGAACGGGGCGTTGTGGATCGTGAGCGACGGCAGCAGTCGTAGCGCCCAGCGAGCCGCCTCCAGCATCTCCCTGCTGATCTCCACCGGCAGCACCCACGCCGCCACGGCGTTGCCGAACTGCACGGTGCGCAGGCGGTACGTCGGGGAGAACGTGTCGAGCCCGGAGGTCTCGGTGTCGACGGCGACGATGCCGCCCCGGGCTACCTGGTCGTGGACCCAGAGACGAAATGCGTCCAGGTCCCGGGAGTCCTCCGGAACCTGGACACTGACCTCGTCTCCCGCCACTCTGTGACGGAAGTTCCTCACGCAGCTTCCTCCCGTGTCTGTCCGAAGATGTCCGTACCCCCGTTACTGGGCGGGGCGGAGAGATCGTTTGCCCCGTCCTGGCGCCGCTCGGTGTCGGTGGCGAGCCGGATGCCGTCGAACCCCCATTTCCCGCTGGACTTCCGCTTCCGGAACCCGCGCGACTCCATCTCCACGCCGAGTGCCCACCCGCTGAGGACTTCCTTCCGACTCAGACCGGCGTCCTCTGCCCAGTCGGCGTACGCGCGACGGAGCTGCATCGGTGCGACGCGGGCTCCCTGCTCCACGACGAGGCTCGCCGCGATGAACTCAGCGAGGCGATCCTCCGACTCCCGATAGTCCGTTGTGGCGGCCTGGACGGTGGACGGTTCCTCCAGGCCGTGCGCGTACCACTCGGCCGCACCGTCGACCGCCCACGCGAGGATGCCCTCCGCCTCCGCCTTCAGCTTGACGGGAAGCGCCGTGTCCGCCTTCGAGCCGCGGAACTCGGCCTCCCACGGGATCAACTTCACCCGACGCCAAATGCCGTAGTCCTGGCTCAGGATGGCCGGCTTGTAGTTGCCGGCCACCTGGAGGAGGAAGGACGGCACGTAGGTGAAGGGGTTCTGATGCAGGAAGCGCACCGTGACCGCGTCTCCGCCCGTCAGCTGCTTGATCAACGCTTCGGCGAGACGGCTGTACTTCTCCGTCTCCGACGCTGTCACCAGCCGAGCACCACGTAGACGAGCCAGCTCCGGGTTCGCCTGCCCGACGGCCGTCCGCTGCTCGAACGTCGTGAACTCGGTCGCTTGGACGATCCCCCGGAAGGTGTGCGAGAGGACGTCCAGGTAGACGCTCTTGCCGTTCTTCCCGCCCCCGTGGTGGAACGCGAAGCACTGCTCTGACACAGACCCTGTGATGCCGTAGCCGACGAGTCGGCGCAGGTAAGAGGGCATCTCCGGGTGGTTGGGGAAGACCTCCCCGAGGAACAGCGTCCAACGCGGCGCCGAAGCGGCCGGGACGTACCGGACAGCGAGCCGCCGCGTGATCATGTCGGCCGGGTCGTGCGGACGCAGCGTCTTCGTCGGCAGATGGACCGTACCGTTGGCCACGCAGAGCAGTTCCGGGTCCGCGTCGAAATCCGCCGCGTCCGCCGGTACGCCGGGCACGCTCGGTAGCTCCGCGAGGATGCCGGTGATGTGCCGGTTGGTCAGCGCCTTCAGAGCAAGCCGGCGCTCCGCGTCGCCGCCTTCCGCGATCATCTCGGCGCCCATGCGGTGCAGCGCGCGGCGGACGGCGTCGTGGCCCTGAACCCACACGGTCCCGTCCCAGACGAGGTACCCCAGCCCGGAGGCATAGCGCACACCTCCACCCGTCGCGCGCATGTAGTCGCGGAGGCGGACGGCCAGGCCTACGTCCGTCGCATCGAACGCCTCCCGTGCGCTTCCGCGAAGGATGGGAAGGTCTGCCTCGTCCTCCACCTCGACGGGTGCTGTCGGGGGCGCCGGCTCGTCCAGGTCGACGGGCTTCGCCAGCCGAACGGCGCGGTGGAGCTCGGCGGGGAACGCTTCCGGGTCGCGCTCGCGCCAGTCGGTCAGATCGTCGCCGTCGTGGGGCACTTCCAGCCGTCGACCGTGCACGCCTTCGGCTGCCAGGGCGCGCGCCAGGGAGGAGTTGAACCCCCGGCCGGCCCGGTCCGCGTCTCCGGCGAAGACGACGTCACGGCCGCGCAGGACAGCTGCCAACTCCCGGACGACCTCCGGGGATTGGGCAAGTCCGGCGCCCCGGATCACCACGGCGTCGTAGCCGCACGCGACCGACGTCAGGCCGTCCCCCGGCCCCTCCGTGACGAGCACGGTGTCATAGCCGGCGCCAGCGCTGAGCAGCCCCCACTTCGCCCACACCTTGCCGTCCACGTTGGCCAGCGACACCCACCGGGCCGGGCACTGCCCGGAGAGGTCCCGGCCCTGGAGTCCGCGCACGACGCCGTCAGCGCCGGCCAGCGGGACCGTGATCCGCGGATAGCGGTTGAGCGCGCGGGACAGCCACTTCTGCGGGCGGTCGACGGACGCGGCGTAGCCAAGCCCCAGGTCCTCCGCGAGGTCCAAGCTGACGCCAAACCGCTTCTCCAGGTAAGCAACGGCCTCCGGCGACGACGCCAGCGCGGCAGCCGTCTCGTCCACGAAGAGGCGCAGCCCGGCTATCTCACCGGGGCCGATCGACTCGGGCGGCGCGGCGGAGACGGTGCGGGTCGCCGTGCCCGGGACGACGTCGAAGAGATCCGTCACCTGAAGCCGAAGCGCCTCCAGGATCTCGTCCTTCGGGCAGCCGGCACGGCAGACGATCAGCAGCCGGCCGTCATCCTTCAGGGTCAGTTTCAGGCTCGGCGTCCGCCTGTCCGCGTGGGCGGGGCAGAGCGCCAGGTAGCCGTCATGGTCATCCGTCACACCAGTCAGCCGGTCCAGCAGATCCGACAGCCGCACGAGGTTTCCTCTCCTCCGAAATGCAGTAAAGGGGCGCCCTCCGAAGAGGACGCCCCGTGAGCAACTTGCGTGGCTAGTCGGAGAACTCCGTGTCCCAAGCCTCGCGCGGGATCTCCACGTAGACGCGGCCCGCCGGCGTGTGCTCCAGGCCGAAGATCGTCAGGTGGTTCCGGCCCTGGTCCCATTCGATTGCCCGGCGGACGCCCTTGATCGACGGGTGTGCCCTCCACGTGTCCCGTCGGTGTGCCGAGTGGCTGATGTAGTTGTCCATGCCGCTCACTCCTCCTCTTCGACGTCCGCGTACTCCACCGACGTCACGACGGCGCCATACGCGGAATAGCCGCTCGCGTGCTTGTCACCCCGAGCGAGAGCGTGAGAGATCCAGCCCCGGAGATCGTCGGGCGACATGTCTTCGCCGTCCCACTCATCGCCATCCGCCCAGACGTCGAGCGTGGCCGTGAACGTGATCCGTGCTTCCCGCATCAGTGCCCCTCTCCGTGCCGCTGGATGTGGTCCGCGTAGACCGTCGGCGCGACGGCCTGGAGGGTCTCCTCCGCGTCCCTGAGCCGGTTGATCAGCCGGACGTCCGTCGCCAGGTCCCGCACGACGTAGCCGGCCGCCACGCTCGCCCGGCGCCGCTTCACGACGGCGCAGCCGTAGGGCTGGCCGGCGTTGACCGCTTCCCGGTTGGCCTGCGCGATGTAGTCGGCGAGCGTGATGCGCTGCTCGTCCTTGCACTCCGCCGCGTGGAGGTAGTAACCGTCCAGGTCCCCGACGTCCTTCGCGCCCATCTGGACGTTGCGGCGCGCGTCGGGGTTGTGGTGCTCCTGGAGGTAGGCGCGGACAGCGGACTCCCAGTCGGTGCCGCGCTTCTTCGATGGGTTAGCCATCGACGCCCCCCCGAGCGATTCGCGACGCGTCGTCGTAGCAGTCGCGCTCCTCGCGGCTGAGCGGCCACTCCTCGTGGTCGCGGAGCCGCTGGCCCTCGGCCGCGATCTCGTCCGCGATGTGTCGGCGGAGGGCCGCCTCCAGTTCCTCTACGAAGTCGGCTTTCCGGTACGCCTTGTCGCCGTACCACTCAGCGAAGGCCTCCCACACGTCCGGCGTGATGGCGCGCTCTTCGCCGTCGCCGTCGATGACGATCACTCGGCCACCTTCCTCGGCCTGATCTCTCCGCTTAGGACACCGTTCGCAACACGGATCGCGGCGTCGTGGAGACCGTCGTACGCAGCCTCCTCTGCCGGGTAGCGCGCAGCCCTGTGTGCCGTGTATGCGGCCTCCGCCAGGTCTTCGAACGCGGCAGCCACAAGGGCTCGGACGACGTCCTGGAGCGGCTCCGGAGTCAGCGGGGAGCCGTCCTCCGTGCAGGGGACGAGGGGGCCCCACCGTCGCGTCACTTCGTCGCGGTGCTCGGGTTCGGAGTACCCAACAACATCGCCGGCGTACCTGTGGTTTGTCAGCCACACTCCGTCCACCCGCCAGACGTCGCCGTCCTTGTCCTTCTGGTACTCGCTCACTCCACGTCCTCCCACGTCGTCCGGGCGCGCTGGATGGTGACCGAGAGAACGTCCTCCCGAAGGACGGACTGTCGCGCCTTGTGGTCGAACCGGTAGGCAAGCGCCTTCGCCTGTCCAGCGGCTCCACCACGGGACTTGTAGGGGCCTGCGTACGTCGTCACCGTGTCGCCGGAGTAGAGCCGGCGCGGAACGTCGGGGTTCCGGAAGCAGTGGTACTCCGGGTTGTTCCGCCACTCTCGGCTGACGATCTTGACTCGGAAGACGTCGCTGTCTTCCGGCATGGTGCGCCCCATCAGCCGCCCCATCCCTTCTCCGGGCACCGCTGGTCGACCACTTCCCACGCCAGCGGTGCCCGCTCGATCTCGACCGAGACAACTTGCCGCGTCAGGATGGTGTCCCCCGGCCGGAGCGTCTGCCGTGCTGACTCCGCAGCCAGGGCGAGCGCCGTGCGGCCGGCCATGCGTCGCGCCGTGCCGGGGTCGTTGTAGGGCCCGCAGACATCGGCCCGGACTTCGTCCTCCCACTCCTCCAGGTAGCTGGGGAGGACGGGGTCCAGCCTGTACCGACCGACCGTCTCCGGGTTCCGCATGCGGTGCCGGTACCGAACGACGGAGCGCCAGACCTCCGGGGTTTCGAGGAGCACGTTCACCGCCATCAGCGACCCTCCCCGCGCTCGACGAGCCAGCCGACGAACCGCACGAGGCCGACGGCCAGGAGCGCCACGAGGGCCAGGCAACCGGCAGCCCACAGGCCGCCGATGATGTAGATGAGCAGGGTGTTCATGAAGCCTCCTCGTCCGCGTGGATCAGCCGTGCGCCCCGGGTGACCGCGACGCCGACGGCGTCCATGTAGCGCGGCCAGTCAGGGCGTTCACGGGAGCCGGTCGCGATGATGATCAGGTCCCGCTCCCCCAGAGCCCGGACGTCGCCCAGAGCGGGGGCGGCGTCCGGGTAGATGATGGAGACGGCCATCAGTCGGTGACCCGCGTCAGGGGGCCGTACTGGTTGACCACGCCAGCGAGCGACGACCCGTGCGGGTGGAACCCGCTGACCCTCAGTGCTGCCAGCGGGCTGCCGTTGGGGTGCCGCTCGTCGACGCTCAGGCGCCACACATCGCCGTCCTGGTCGCGGTAGGCGGCCGTGAGGTCGTAGACGACGCCCCGGTAGGTGTAGGTCTCCGGGGCGTCGCCGACGCGCTCCACACGGCGGGCGAGGATGAAGCCCCCTCCGTCCAGCGCAACGCGGTAGGGGTGTACCTCACCGTTGTGGGGCGTCCACGCCGCGTCGGTGTCGGTGATGCGTCCGAGCTTCCCGTGCTGCTCTTCCGCGTGCATCGCCTCCAGCACCCGCACCCTGTCGCCGACCTTCACGGACGTGTCCACCGTCGGCGCGAGCGTCATGTGCCGCGCCGCCGACGTCTCGTGGCTGCCGTCCGGGTTCTCCACGACGTACCACGGGCGGTCGGCCTCGTAGCGGTCCCGGAACGGGCCGGCCGTCACCGTACAGCGCTCCCCGTCGACCAAGACGGTCGCGCCATGCTCGAAGTCGGGGCGGAGGGTGAGGTCCGCAGCACGGCAGTGGCCCACGCGACCCGCCAGCGAGCCGGTCGTGATCTCCACCGTGTATCCGGGGTCTGTCCCGGCGAACACCGACGAGTACGGACCGAGCCGCACCTCCCCGTCGCCGAAGATCCGGTGCGTCACCTTGTCGCCGACCTTGAACTCCTGCGTCATCTCTCCTCTTTCAAGTACGAAGAAGCCCCCGCGTCGTCGTTGCGCGGGGGCTGGGGCGGTGACGGTCAGCACGTGTCGTCTACGTGGCCCGTCACGGCGAAGTGCTCGGCGGCGACGCTGACGACCGTCAGCGTCTTGCGCTGGATGTGTCCGGAGTCGCGGCCGGTCGGCTGGACGAGCAACTCCGGGTGGCTGCGTCCCTTGGTGTCGCGGACGCTGCGGATCTGCTTGACGACCGCCTCCGAGTTCCGCACCGTGTTGCCCTGGCGAGACGGGTAGACCCCGATGCTGCCCTCGGTGATGTCGGCGCCGGTGAAGTCAGTGAGCTTGCGGGCCATGGTCCCTCTCCTCTTCGTTCTGCTGCATCAGCCACCGGAAGGCCTCGTAGGCCTGCGCCGGCACGACGCCGTTTCCGATCTTGTGAAGCTGCTGCGTGCGGGTCAGGCCGGGGACATCGGTCACGTGACCGTCGGGCAGCCACATGAGCCACTCCGCGAAGTCGGCTGTCAGCCGGCGACCCCCCTTCGGGCCGACCTCCGTGGGAAGCGGTGCGGGCCGACCGGAGAAGGCCTCCTGCCGACGGATGGCGGGCTCGTACTCCGCCCAGTCCTGCACGCCGTCCTCGTCTGCCGGTAGCTCGTGCACGGCCGTGCGGAGGTTCAGGCCCCCGGTACGCCGGGGACTACTGCCGGGCCCGCCCGTTCCGTCGGAGGCGGTCGGGGTCGGCAGCGTCCTCACGACGGCATCCAGGGACATCCCGGACTGCCTGCCGTTCCCAGGCTGCCCACCTCGTCGGCCGTGGCCGTTGGGGCTCATGCCGGTATCAGGCGTCGGCAGGTACCGCGAGACAGAAAAAGCGGTCCCGGTGGTGGGCGGCGCCCACGGCGGACGCGCGAAGGCAGACCCACCGCGCGTC
Organism: Kitasatospora sp. NPDC101183; assembly: GCF_044767945.1. Taxonomy (NCBI): domain Bacteria; kingdom Bacillati; phylum Actinomycetota; class Actinomycetes; order Kitasatosporales; family Streptomycetaceae; genus Kitasatospora; species Kitasatospora sp. NPDC101183. Next base: position 180,185 of record NZ_JBIWOW010000015.1, read on the forward strand.
GTACCCGATCGCGGCCAGGTCGGCGAGCACTCGGCCGAGTCCCCTCGACCGGATGGCGCTGACGTTCTCCACGAAGAGCATTCGCGGTCGAAGTACGCGAACGGCGTCCGCGACATTCCGCCAGATCCCCGACCGCTCGCCATCAATTCCAGCCCCTTGCCCCGCAGTTGAGATGTCCTGGCAGGGGAACCCCGCCGTGATGATGTCCACGTGGCCGATGAGCTTCCGCCAGTCGTACGCGGTGATGTCCCCGACGTTCGACACCCCGGGGAAACGCTCGGCCAGAACGGCGGAGGCGGCCGGGTCGGACTCCGCGACGAACGCGACGTGGTCCCCGGTCAGCTGCTCTACCGCCATCCCCAGTCCGCCGTAGCCGGCGCACAGTTCCAGAATCGGCATGCTCTCCTCTTCTGCTTCTTCGCTACGATGGACAGCGCCCGGCCCTGCGGTCCTCTACTCCGCAGGACCGGGCGCAGCTGTGTGTCAGGCGGCCTTCGCCAGGTCCGCCGATGCGGCAGCCGAGACGGCGCCGAGGATCTTGACGACTGGCTTGTTGTAGGAGACGTTGGTCCCCTTCTTCGGGCCGTTCTTGATCGTGAAGTTGACCTCTTCGATGCTGAGCCGCGCGCGGGCCGGACCGCCCACCTCGTCCAGGGCCTCCAGCACCTCGTGAAGGACCTTGGCCAGGTCCCAGGAGCCCGTCCTGAACCTGAAGTGGCCCAGCTCCGGCGCCTCCTCCAGCTTGAAGACGAGGCTGATGTTCGGCTTCGGACCCCGTCCGCTCTTCGCGAGTGCCTTGCGGTCAACGAGCAACTCAGGGCACCCGCACGGCTGCCCCTTGTTGTCGTCGTCCAGGAACTCGACGCCGTCACACCAGTGGATCGGCTCGCCGCCGAACTGCCCGTACAGGCGCATGTCCGACTGCACCGACGAGGCGCCGTCGATGACAATGTCGACGCTCGGAGTGGAGGTCAGGATCTCGGTGTTATCCTCAGCCTCCGTCTCCCACGCGGCCGGCTCACCGCCGAGCATCTCGGCGATTCGGTCGGCCACCGTGGGGTCACCGGTCGTGACGCGCCACTCGCTCAGGCTCTCCGGCTGACGGCCGGTCATGCGCCCGGCGCGGAAGCGACCCACGATGTCGTCGGCGAAGGACCGCGGACGCGGCTTGGCGTCGGGGTCGGTCTCGTAGATTCGCAGTCCTGCCATGTTGTTGCTGCCTCTCGTCGGCTACAGGTTCGTTGTCGCCGGGCTCTCCCCCGGCGACGTAGTTACTGGGCGTCGGAGCGGGTCTGTTTGCCCGCACCGTGGGTCGACCCACGGTGCTTAGCTGCGCTCGTTCAGGCCCCGATACGGCCGGCCCGCGTGCTCGGAGTCCCACAGCTCGTACAGCGCCGACCAGACACGCCCGAGCCGTTCGCGATGCTGGTCAGGCTCGCCCGTGAACGCCCAGCCGTTGAGCTCCCTCACCTCGTCGACGAAGGCGCGGAGGCGGGCTAGCTCAGGTGACTTGTAGGCGGCACAGAACTCCGCGTCGGACGCCGCTGCGTCACGCTGGCCGCGCATCAAGCTCAGCCCCCGGCGGAGCGCGCGAACCTTCTCCCGCTCCTGACTCATCTCCCAGCGCCGACGGTCCACGAGCCACAGATACCGATCAGTCCCCTCGCAGGACCGGCACGCGGCCGCCCGGCCATGCCACGGCATCTCACGGAAGTCAGTTCGCGTGCGGCGTCGCCGACAACTCATGCACTTCAGTGCGGTCAGGTCGTCCCGCGCGTGCCGCTCCAGGTACTCAGCGAAGGTGACCATCAGTTCTCTCGCTCCTCGAAGAAGTCGCCGACACTGGCGGTCGACAGTTCCACGTACGAGCCGACGGCCCGAAACGCACGGGCTTGGAGTCGCGCCTCCTGCTCGTCGGTGTAGTAGTGGCATTGCACGCGCTGATCCGATGCCCAGACCTTCACGCGGTACAGCCAGTCGGGGCCGTTCACTCTCCGGGCTCCAGGTCCTCCCGTAGTCGCTCAGCGGGCTCCCAGTCGTCCGGGTCACCGAAGTTGTGGACGAGGCCCAACGCCCGGCGAACGAGCGCCAGTTCTGCCGGTGTCAGCTCCACGTTCACCGTCGCTGGCGGCATCAGCTTGGCCATCAGTTCCCTCCCCTGCTGTTGTAGTCCCCCGCGCAGTCGGCAGTGCGAGCGAACATGCTGCGCCGGTTCAGCGCAGCTATCCGACGGTCGTTTGCGGTCGTGCAGCCCTGCAACAGAACGTCGGCCACGGTTCGATGCGTTGACGGATCAACGTGAACTTCTGAGCCCTGGACGAGTCGTGAGCCGAATCGGCGGCGCTCCCGGATCTCGAACTCAACCCACCCGAGTTCGTGCGCACGGATGCGGTAGAACAGGCCCTCAGGCAGCGCGGGCGCGCCAAGAGCAGAGAGGTCGAGCTTCATCCGCTGCCTCCCATCAACATGGCTGTCCCCTAACTCTCTTCGCCCGCCAGGAAGCGGGCCACGGCCATGACGTCTCCGGGCTCGTAGCCGTCCGGCCACGGGTGTTCCGCGACGAACCGGCGCGCTGTTCGGAGGACGAACAGCCGGTCCGCCACGAGGTCGGCAATCAGGTCGTCCGGGTCCCAGTCGGTGGGGCCCACGTCGGACGCCGTCACGGCTGCTCCGGGTCGATGATCTTGGCGTAGTATGCCGCGCGCAGTCGACGGACGGCCCCCCAGATCAGGCCGGGGTACCGACGGGCTTCCGTCTCGCGCACCCGACAAGCGGCGTCCCGGAGAACTTCGCGACGGAAGTCTTCGATCAGGTCGATCTGTTCCCTGTGCTCCAGGTGCCCGTGAGCCGCAACAGCAGCCGCGAGCCATGCCTCCGCCGCCTCCAGCGGAGACAGAGGCCCGATGAAGTAGCCGCTCATCCCGCTGCCTCCGGGTCGATGAAGTCGGCAGCGACATTGGCGTACAGGCAGGGGTCGACGGTGTCCGCGTACCCCCGGATCTTCTCCGCCAACTCGTGCGCGTGGGCGTGGAGGAGGTCGTCCAGCATCTCCTTCAGCCGGTCGTACTCCTCACCCCACCAGCGATCCAGATCCTCGTGGATCTCGGCGCGGACGGCTTCGACGGATCGCTTCACCGAGCACCCCTCTCCCACAGCGCCCGCGCCTCCGCCTGGCAGCTCACACCGAGCCGACGCAGCGTCGCCTGTGCGCGAGGAACCCACGTGGACGGCCAGTCGCCGATGTCGGCGTAGGCCTGGACTTCGCCCACGCCGACACCGACGAGCCAGGCCACGAAGGCGTAGCTCGTCGGTGGGCGCTGACGTCGGACGGTGGGCGGCCTCACGCCTTCACCTCCATCAGTGCCGCGTTCAGGTCGTCCACGGACGCCGTACGCTTCCCGTCCAGGGCAGAACGGAGCCGCCCGAACAGTGCCCGGATGCGCGCCTGTTCCGTATCCAGTGCGGAGCGCCACCCGCGTTCGCGGGACTCCGCGGCCTCCCGGTTGAACCTCTGGAGCCTGATCTCCGCAACGAGTTCGCCGTGCGTCCATGAGGCGTAGGTGCCTGCGAACGCCTCCTCCGCCTTGCGCTCACGCTCCAACGACTCCTGACGCCTGCGCTCCAGGGCCTCCCAGACGTCGGCACCACTGCCTGTGGCGCCTACTGGTGTCGCCGCTCCTTGGCCCGGGCGCGGAGCGCCGTCCACAAAACCCGCCCACCCATCGGCGATCCACTTGCTCAACGTCCCGTGGAGTTCCTCCACCTCGTCGCGGGTCAGGAGGAACGATCGGCCGCCTCCCGTTGTCGGGTGGAAGACGCGCACCAGCACGGTGTCACTGATCGGTTGCTTGTGGGACGCGCCCACGGTGATGGCGCTCCGTCCCGACGCCGCCATGTTCTCGTTCAGGGTGTGCGTTCGGCTGAACAGGTAAACCACAGCCGCTCCTCTCTGTGCTCCTACGCCGAAAGCCCCCGGCGCCGAAGCGGCCGGGGGCTTTGGGGCTCGCAGATCAGACGGACGGGGGCGGGACGTCGACCGAGATCCACGTCTCGTACGTCCCGTTGCCGACCTCGTTCAGCTCCAGCCGGCGGATCGGGTTGCTGCTCCCGTCGTCCAGCTCGAAGCCGTCAGCGTGGGCGGCCCTGATCGCAGCCTCGATCGCGCGGGCATGCTCCACCAGCGTCACTTCGCGCTCACCTTCACGCCGCGCAGCATCGCCCACCCGAGCAGCACGAGCAGCGTCGTCCCGAAGCCAGGTGCCGGGACGGCCGGGACGGTGCCGTGGAGGGCGCCGACCCCGACCATCACGAGCCACGCCCGCAGCGGGAGGAACGCCAGGCCGAAGACGAACAGCCCGGCAACCAACCCGAACGTCTCAGCGCCGGCCGAGGGCGCCGCCGGCGGCGTCTGCATCGGCGGCGTCTGCATCGACGTACGACGCAGTTCCGTGACCAGCCTCTCGAAGTCGCTCACGCGGTCGCCTCCCACTTTCCATGGTCGTTGTTGTCCAGAGTGACCTTGTAGACGGTCCGGCTCTGCGAGTGGTACACGCAGATACCCTCGGGGTTCATGAAGCCGGGGACGGCGAACGAGCCAGCACGCCGCAGCTCTGCCATCGCGAAGACGATCATCTCCTCGCAGAACCGGCCCCGGTAGAGCACCGGGACGACGTCCAGCACGCCGCACAGAGACGACTGCTTGGTCCGGGAGGCCATCGACTCGCCGTCGACTTCCGACGTCCAACGGTCGACGTTGAACAGCGAGAAGCGGCGCTCGTCCAGCCCGTACCGGCGCTGGATGCCTTGCCCCCACCACTCGCCGAAGTGCAGCCCGGGTCCGAGGACCCTCGCCAGCTCGGCGGCGTTGGCCTCCACCCACCGGGCGAAACCGTAGTTGTCCTCGTCCGGGGTCAGCAGCCGCTTCCGCGACTGCGCGACCACCTGACCGTCGTCGGAGATGTGGATGCCGGCGTTGGTGCCGTCGATCTTCTCCGTGTAGATGGCATCGCGGAACAGCCGGGCCGTCTTCGGCCAGGCGGTGAACTCCGGTGCGAACGTGGTCACTTGCTCTCCCCCAGTTCCTTGACGCTGATGTCGAACCCGTAGGCGTAGTAGAACGGGTTCCCGCTGCTCCACCCCACCGACAGTTCGAGTACGTCACCCATGTCCGCGTAGATGTGCCACGTGGTGTACCCGTCCGTCGTGCCCACTCCGGTGATGATGTGATCGACCAGTTCCGGGCGGAGCAGGAAACTCTTCAGTTCCGTGTACGCGCAGCAGTCACCGGTGTCGCGGAGTTCGACGCGCTTCCCGTTGTCCAGGGTGATGATCAACTGGGCGGAACCGCTCCCGCCCCACTTGTCCCGGTCACCCTCGCCGGGCGCGGCCTTGACGATGCGGTGACCGACCACGGCGTCCCGAAGCTCCTCGACGTTCCCCGGCATCGTGCCGTCGTCCTCGTCTTCGCCCAACTCCTCAGCGAGGTACAGGCTCACTGGGCGCTCCCCTTCTCCAGCTCAGTGATCCTGAGCGCCTGACGGACGATGGTCTCCCGGAGCGGGCCCTCCGCGGAGAGCGCCTTCGCTGCTTCCACCACGCGCAGCATGTGGTCCATGTCCCAGCAGCTCCCGGGGCCGGCGTCGATGTCCACCCCGAGCGCACGAGCGACCTGCGCGACGACCTCCCGGGCCTCCCCGCCCTTGCGGTTCTCCGCCTCCACCGCTTCCCAGTTGGCCTCTGCCGCCTCGTCACGGATGTGCTGCGTGAGGCTGGTCCACGCCTCTCGGGTCAGCCTGAGACCCACCCTCGTGCGTACTTCGGGAGCGGAGAAGACCCCCCGTCCGGGGTGGTCACGGTACTCCACGACCATCCCAGCGTTGGCGATGATCCGGACGTCGCCGTCCACGTAGTCGACCAGCTTTGCCGACGTACCCGCCACGCTGCTAGGACCGCGACCGCTCATGCCGCCCGCCTCTCCGTGCCGGTCTCCGCCGCGCCCGTCGACCAGACGGGCCGGCCGACCACGTTCTTCTTCCGGACGGTGTCCCACTGGAAGACGGTGAGCAGCGCCGTGAAGACGTCGAAGAGGTCGTCCGAGCAGTCCACCGGGACGAGCTTCGCGCCCTCAGGACGGACATGGAGGACGGCAGCAGCGTCCACGGCCGGCACCGGGATGGACTCGCCGGTGGCCGCGAGGATCATGCGGTCCGCTCGGGCGTAGGCCTTCAACTGGAGCGCTACGTCCTCGTGGACGCCGCTCCGGGTGGTCTTCCAGTCCAGGATGACCGTCTCGTCGCCAAGCTTGGCGATCGCGTCGAAGCTGCCGGCGTACCCGTGCTGGTCGCTCCAGATCGTTTCCTCCAGGTGGAGGAACTCCGGCTGCTGCTCGTCCAGGAAGGCCGCGAAGTGCCGCGCGTACTGCGCCATGTCCGGGTGCACGCGCCCGACCCGCTCTCCTCGGGCCAGCCGCTCGAAGAGGTCGTGCGCCGCGCTGCCCGTGTCGGCAGCCTTCGCCGTCGTCCGGGTCGGCGACCGCTTCAGGTAGTCGACAGCTGCCGCCGGATCGCGGAGCGCGATGTTCACCACGGCGCCCAGATCGTTGACGGCCGTCTCCGCGACTTCCTTCGCGGCCCAGAAGGTCAGAAACCCCTTGGGGAGCATCGACAGCACCGATGTCACCCCGGGGACCTTCTTCTCCCCGTCCGCCGGGTCCACGTAGAAGCGCGCGCCGGAGCGCTTGATCGTCTGTATCGTCATCCCCTGCCCTCTCTCTCGGGTGCAGGGGAGTTACTGGGCGGCCCGGCGGGTCTGTTTGCCTCGTCGACCAACGAGTTTGTTCAGGGTCCAAAGGGTCCGAACAACCGCCCTTTTCCTATCTCTCTTAACACGTGTTAGAGAGAATAGAAATAAGGGGTTAGAACGGCACTTTGGACCCTGCGGAGGAGGACGCGAGCGACGTCAGCCCGCCGACGACGCATCCTCGGCGGTCAGGATCAGATCCTCAGCCAGGTCGACCACCTCACGGAGGCGCTGGATGAGCACCTCGCGTTGACCGTTGGTCATCTGCTCCACGATGACGTGTGGCTGCATCCGCGTCAGAATCTGGCCCACCGACTCAGCGAGCCGCAGATGGTCGGCCGTGGCGCGGCCGGCAGGCACTGCGGGTGTCTCTGGTTCGGCAGTGGTCTTCCGACGTGCGGTGCGCTTCTTCGGTGCCGTCTTCACGCCCGGCGGCGTCAGCGCGCTCAGCGTCTCTCCTGCGCGCTGTGCCGCCACGAGTGCCGTGGTCATGGATCGCGTCTGGGCCTTACGTCCGGCTGGGCCTTCTTCCAGGAGCCCCAGATCACGGACCTCCTCAGGCGTGAAGACGGTGCGCACCAAGTTTCCGATATGCCATCTGACGTTGCTCTGGATGTTGCTCTGATTCGCCTTCGGAATTCCCGCGTCGAGGTAGATCTGTGCCGCCCGGACCCGATAATCGTGCGACCGGCCCATCGGGTCGTCCATCTGAATTCGGAGTGCGATTAGCACGGCAGCAAGCGATTTCAGCACGGTCGTGCTGGCTTTCTCGACGTGCTGGTACGCCTTGGCGAGCTGCACCCCGCGCACATGCAGTTCGTCGACGCTGAGGTTGCGCACGTCGGCATAAAGGAGCGGCTCGGGGATGGCTGCGCGCTTCACAGGCAGCGGCGCGCGGCGCGCGGGGAGTCGGGCCTCCGTCATGGGGCCTCCTGACTATGTGAGGGGGCAGCGTACCAAGGGCATGCTAAGTAACCCGTGGCGGGGTGCACTACAGATCCGTAGAAGACACGAAAGGCATGTGGCAAACACCACAGGTGATCGGGCCGAGCGCGAGCACACTTCCAGCGACGCGAATCTTCCGGGCTGGCACACAGCTGCACTCCGCGAGCACACGATCTGCTGTCGGGGCTCGTCGGGCCACGGGCGGCGGGGCGAGCAGGCGCAGTGCGTCGTTGACAGCCTTCTGCATGGCCTCCAGGTCGACGGCCTCCGCGCTCTGCGCCGTCAGCATCATGTCGCCGAAGCCGCTACGCGGGTCGTAGCCATCGCGCGGCCATTCCAGCCCGACGAGTTCGCCAGCGGCGCGGAACTTCTTATTGTGGTAGACGCCCTTTCGCGAGCAGTCGTCCACACCCGCCGACCAGTTCAGTGCATGGGCGGCCTCGTGGCGAACGGCCGTGATGACCGCGATCGCCCCCGTGCGGTTGGGCAGAAGCGCCTGGCGGAGCAGGGCGGGGTCGATTGTGATGCCGTCCCACTGGCCAGTCAGCACGGCCCGGCTGAGTTCTACCGAAACGGCTGACTTGCCGTTCCAACGGGCAGGGCTGTGGTCCGGCGTGGGTGGTGCGGAGCTGAGCACGAAGTACGCAGGGGGCAGGGTCGGATGCGCAGACCGTAGCGCCTCCCACTCCGCCTCCAGCAGCGTCGTCAGCGCTGTAGCCGAGACAGGACGTGGCGGTGTCATGAGGCAGACCGTACAGGCGTTGTGACGTACAGACCAACAAAAGCTGGCAGCGATGGGTGGTGTTGGCTTAAAGCAACCTTTTGGGAAAACAAAAAAGCCCCGCCTTCCGTTAAGGAAGACGGGGCTTTTTAGCTGCTCAGTCCTTGTCTACCGGCGTCACCCGGGCTCGGATCTGCTCGCCCACGACGAGCTGAAGGACGAAGATCACGACGCCGGTCACCTGGCCCGCGACGTTGGCGTCTGCCAGCGCCGGCACGAAGACCGCGAGGGCGACGACGCCGGCCAGCACGCCCGCCCGTACGCGGGCGGGCTCGGTGACGAGCATCGTGCGCAGCATCGCGACGGCGTTCAGGACGACGGTCTGGGCGAGGATCTTGAGTCGCGCGAGGAACTTGCGCATGGGGCTCCTACTCGTGGGCCCGGCCGTAGTGCCGGGCGGACTCCGCGTCGTGGACGCGCTTGTGGAAGAGCTGGACGGCGGACTCCAGGTCGACGACGGACCCGGCGTTCATGATCGTGTAGTCCGCGTCCTCCGGTCCGAGAGCACCCTCCGACTCGTGGACGAGGTGGGGGACGCCGGGGCGGTCGACGTAGAGGAGGTGCCAGCCCCGGGCGCGGAGGGCAGCGGCCTCGTTGGCGTACCGGACGTCGGTGATCACGACGGGGCGGGCGGACTTCTCGTTCACTTCGTCGGCGAGGCACAGGGCGGCGCGGAGCCAGAACTCGGGGTCGATGGCACGGACGGCAGCACCGAGTTCCTGAAGGATGCGACGAACTTCCACCCAGTTGTTCTTCGCCTGCTCCCAGCCGTACCGATCGACCGAGTCAGCGAGACGGATCTCCGAACTGGAGCAGGGGTCCTCCCAGAGCAGCGGGTTCAGTTGCAGCGCTGCATCCTTCAGCGGGTCCGCGAAGGCCACCCGTTCGTAGCCGCGTTCCCGCACGAGCCAGGCGCCGGCGGTGTCCTTACCTACCCGCGCCCGGCCGATGATGCCGATGTTCATGTGCCGCCCTCCGTCGTGGTTGACGAGGGGGTTACTGGGCGCCGGAGAGGGCTCGTTTGCGTTAGGTCGCTCGAACTCCGCTGAACTCACAGCGGCGCCCCCGCCCGGCCGAAGCCGAACGGGGGCGCGGGCCGACGGTCCGAAGGTGGGCCATCGTTGAGCAATCCCCGCTACCGCGGGGCAACTGTAAGGACGCGGGGCATCACAGTCTCATACTCCAGGTCCATCCCTGCCAAGGCGGGGCGCGTCCAACCGGGTCACCCGGTTGGACGTCTGCGACTCTGCCACGGGCCACTGACAAGCCGCAAGCCTCCAGGTCGCCCGTCACCCCTCCGGGTGACGGCGTATCAGCAAGTGCTCCGCGTCGTGGGCTGCCTGCCACGCGCGGACGTCGGTCACGTGGTCGCGCAACTCCGCAACGTCGGAACGGAGCTCGTCGCGGACGCCGTCGATCCGCTCTGCCAGGGCAGCGCCCAGTACGGCGACGGACTCGCGGGTGGCCGCGCCCTCGTCCTCCGCCGCTCCACGGGCTCGGCGCAGCCCGAGAAGCGCCGGCACTGTGGCAGCGACGACTACGCCGCCGGCGGTGATGGTGGCGATGATGATCTCTGGGCTCATCGCATCAGCCTCCGCCAGGTCTCCGGGCCCGGGTAGCCGTTCGCGTCAGCGCCCCGCCAGCCCTGCGCCCGCTGAAACGCGGCCGTTGCCTGCCGGTCAGCCTCCGTCCACTGCGGGCCGGGGCCCTGCCGGTAGGCCGTCCCGTAGCCGTGACGGACGAGGGCCTGGCCCAGCTTGGTCACGTACGCGTTGCTGGCGCCGGCGTGGAAGTAGCGGTCACCCGGGAACGGCACGGCCGCTGGGGCGGACGTCGGCGTGGAGGCGGCTGGGATGTTGCGGCCCTGGCCCGACACGAGGTAGGTCCAGGTCGTCGGCCCCGGGATGCCGTCCGCGTCTCCCCCGCTCCACCCCTGCGCCTGCTGGAAGGCGGCGACGGCCTGGCGGTCGGCGTCGCTCCACCGTGGCCCGGCGCCGACGGAGTAGAAGCGTCCACCACCGCGCTTGATCAGCATCTCGCCGAGTCGGGTGACGTTCGCGTTGTTGGCGCCGGGGCCGAACTTGTCCGCCCCGGGGAAGGCGCTGGAGGAGTTGCCCGGGGTCGTCGGCTGCGGGGTCGTCGTCGGCGCGGGGACCGTCGGGGTTGGCGGCACCTGACCCGGGACGGCCGGCACGGTGATGGTGTCGCCGGGGTGGATGGTGTTCGGGTCCTTCACCTGCGGGTTGAGCCCGAGGATTACGGACAGGGCGACGCCGGCGGCAGCCGCGATGGCCCCGAGGGTCTGCCCTGCCCGGACGGTGACGCTCTTCGTCGCAGGCGCCGGAGTGGCGAAGCCGTCGATCACCCACTTCGCCTCCGCCGCCCGGCGCGGACCCTGCGCGAAGGCGGGGTGCCCGTAGCCGTAGACGTAGGCGTCCCGACGCCGCCACACCTTGCGGTAGACGCCGTCTCCCTCCGCGCTGCCGGTGTTGTTGGTGTTGCCCTCGACCGTGGTGATCGTGGTGTCGTCGAAGTCGATCACCAGGCCTGTGTGGGAGCCGCCACCCGATCCGAAGAAGACCTGCGCGCCGACGCTCGGAAGCGCCGAGAACCGGCCCTTCGCCCGGAACCAAGCAACGCCGACGGAGCACGACGCGGTGCGCGGATAGACGTCGGCGTTGCCGGACTTCAGCGCGAGCCAGGAAACGAAGGTTGCGCACCACGGCTCACCGTCGTCCGACACCCACGCCTGGCCTGGCACTTCGGCCGCGTACTTCTCCTTGTTGTTCCACCGGCCGTTGGCGTCTCGGCCTTCGTGGTAGCCGACTTCCGGCAGCGCGACCGCGATGATTGCAGCGGGCGACGTGGCCATGTGTTCCCCCTCCAGGGCATAAAGAAAGCCCCGGCCGATTGGCTCGGGGCTTGATTTCAGGTGTTCGTCAGGAGGCGCTTTCGTACTCAATCGACCACGAGAGTTCGACGCTGCTGGAGGCGTTAACCGGTAGGGTACCGCTGACGTTCGCTGTGTAATCCGAGCCGAGCTGCGACGTCACGAACCCCACGGCCGTGTCGTTAACTCCGAGGAGGGTAGATCCGAGGAAGTTGTTTGAACCGAGCATCACGTAACTGGCAATGCCGATGATGACCATGCCGGTAGACGCCGCAGGAACGGGCAGGCTCATATACCAGTAGCCGTCCCCGGAGGTCGACAGTGAGCCGTACTTCAGCTTCCCCCGCCACGTGACCCTGCGGTCCTGCTTGATCCAACGGCTGGTCAGGATGCCGTTGCCTAGCGTCGGCTGGACGCCGTTCCCGCCGCGTGACGTCCAGGTCGGGACGTAGGTCGTCCACGTTCCTGCCGGGCTGTACGTCCGCCAGGCAGTGCCGTCGTGGATATCCAGGCGCAACTCTGAGATGAGCCAGGACGTCATCCCCGCCACGGGGGACGGAACAGCAGCACTGCGGGCAGCGACATTGGCAAACCGCATTACGCCGCGTGGCACGATCTGGTCAACCATGGTCGACATGGCCGTTTCGATATTCGGCCCGTCGGAAAGCTTTGGGTACGGCACACTCTGGCCGTACGAATCAGATCCGGGCAATTTTCCCTCCGGTCAGAATTAGGCGAGAGCACCGACGACGAGCCATGAGCCCGCCGCATTGCGGGTCACCATGACCGTGTCGCCGACGGTGGGGGTGTAGCTCCGGAGACGGCGGACGTTCGGCACGGTGCCGGTCGCCGTGGAGATCGTTACTACGCCGGTCCCGGTGGCGGTCACGGTGGCGAGCAGCCACGAGGCTCCCTGCTCCCGGACCGCCCGCTCCGCAGCCGCCTGGACTGCGTCGGCGAGTACCGTCACGCCGGCACCTCCTTGCTCCCGCGCAGGGTGACTGCGAAGTCCGCGCTGATGGACAACGGCACGGTCAGCGCCTGGACGAGGACGTCCTCCACGCGACCGCCGGCGTACGACAACCGCAGGCAGTCGCCGGCCTCCAGCGCGGGGTTCGGGAGGCAGGAGATCGACGTCTCCACCGACGGCGCCAGGGCGTCGCGGAGCATGCTCGTCGCGACGGCAGCACACTGCGCGCTGGAGGTCAGAAGGCCCGAGGAGTAGAAGCGCGGCACTCTGCCGTACGGCCCGCCCCATCGTGTCGGGCTCGCCGGGTCGGTGTCGGTGACCGTCGCGGAGACGGGCGGGACCCCGGAGTAGGCGCTCTCGCCGCTGGCCACCACGGCGTTGTACACCCCTGCACGGGTAATCTTCCGTCCGGCGGTGATGAGCGTCCCGGTCGGCCCCTCCCCCACCGTCCATACCGGGGAGGACGTCGTCAGGTCGGGCACGTCAACGAGGACGAAGCGATCCAGAACGTCAACGAAAATCTCTGCGCGCATGCTGGTCGCCAGCTGCGTCACTGCCTCCCACCGGTCAGCCTGCGTGTCCCAGACCACGGTGGAGCACGCCTGATCCCGGGCGCCGGACGTCAGGTTGACGATCGTGGCCCCGGGGATCGTCTCCGTGATCAGGGCGGTGATCATGGAGACGGTGCTCGTCGCGCCGGACGTGGAGCGCGGCGCCGTGAACCGGTCGTCCTGGATGGCGACTTCCCGGCTCTTTCCGGTGACCGTGATCGGTCCGGAGTAGACGTCACCGCTGGGCTCGTCCACCCTGAACGTGCCCAGCGGACACATCTCCCGCGTGCCGTCCGGGAATTGGATGCCCCGGGAGACCACGAGCGTCTGTCCATAGACCGCCAGCGGGTCGGCAGGACGCCACGGCAGGAACGACGGGTCGGCCAACTCCAGGGTGAGCTGACGGCGGATTTTACTTCCGCGGTCGACCTTGACGGCCCCGCCCGTGATGGGCAGATCCGCCAGGGTCAGCGTGCCGTTGAAGTACGCGTCCACACGGTGCACCACTTGATGCGGAGTGGCGAGGGCGCGCAGGAACGAGGCGCTCACCGGGTACATCAGGTGCCCTCCACTCCGGTCAGGACTCCGAGCCACGTCGAGTACTTCGTGAGCAGGTTCGCCCACGTGGCGTTGCCGTCGCGGACGGTCTGCCAGGTGCGGCCGGCCGACCCGACGAGGCCGCCGATCGGGCGGTCCACTTCGGTGAGTTCCAGCGTCCAGCCACGATCGGGCTGGGGCGCGTACTCGCTCAGACGGTCCTCGCCCACGCTGCCCACCTGGAGGTAGGTGTCGTCCTCGCCCCACCCGGGCGGCCACTGGGCGAGCAGCGTGTGCCCGGACTCCAGGAGCCAGGTCAGCGCCTGGCGCTCCGTGTGGGTCGCGGTGCTCAGGACGACCGACCCGGTACGGGCAGACCGGACGTCGGTCAGCACCACCGGGCGTGGCCGGCCCCGGACTTGATGCACGGCCTGGCGTGCGGCCCGCTGCCACGACGGCATCGTGGTCACAACGACCGTCGTTGTCCGCGACGGGATTGACGGGTCCTTCAGCACCACGGACAGCGCGTCCGGGTGTGCCAGCGTGAGCCACGACGCCGTCGCGTCGATCCACGATCCCGGCGTCGCGGACGTCCAGACGCGCACGTAGTAGGCGACCGGCCGACCGAGCGGCGCTTCGTAGTCGTCGGTCACCGTCACGTCGCCCGTGGCCGTGACCCCGATCAGGTCTCCGCCGTAGCCCCGGACGGGCGTCTGGACGCCGTCCGGGGTCGTACGCCAGAGGCTCCACCGGTCCCGGCTGCCGGTGGTGAGCCCGGTCAGCGTGACCGTGGCCCCGTAGCCGCCCGTTGACGGGGCGGACGTGATCGTGAGTGCCATCAGCGCCTCCCCATCATCAGTGCGGTAGCGGTAGCGGACTCCGAGCGGGCGACCTCCACACGGACGATGTCCGTGATCTCGCGATCGCCGACGTACACCCGGGCTTCCAAGTGGACGTCTCCGACGCCACTGAGGCCGCCGGCCCGGATCGCATCCCACTGCCCCGTGGTGAACACCGGCTCGGGGCGGCCGGTGTGGTTGTAGACGAGGCTTGTCCCCACTGGCAGATATCCGCCATTGTCGTAGCCGCCGGGGCGGTTCAGTGCGGACAGCGACCCGTAGCGGTGGATCGCGTAATTCAGGCCGGCGAATGTGTTCGCCAGGGGGTCAGTCGACGTTCCTGCCACGAATGGGCCCGTGTTCGCGAATTGACCAGCGTATGCGCGGAATGTCGGGCCGATGACCTGCATCAGACCTACACTCGGAGTTCCAGCAAGCGCATTGGAGTCCCAGTTGTTGACGACGGTCGGATTGCCGCCGGACTCCTGGTTCATCCGTCGCAGGACGGTGTCCAGCCACGAAGCCGGCTGGCCCAGCATCGCGAGTGCCTGGAGGACAACCGGCGCCCACTGCTGGACACCCGAGCCGCCATTGCCGCTTCCGGATGGCGGCGGCTGCTTTCCTCCGCCGCCACTCACGAAATTAACGATCTTGTCCTTTAGGCCCGTGATGGCCTTCTCGGGAATTCCGACGAGCACCTTTCCGAAGGGCGAACTGTCGACCTTCGAGAACAGGTCGCGCACGGGCTTCGCAAGCTTGTCCCATATCTTGGATGGGTGGGCGAGGAGTTCCGCCCCGTCCTTTGTGGCGTCCCAGGCATCGGACGCCCACCCCTTGACCGTGCCTACCACAGACCCGAGAATTCCGCCGTTGGCCATGAGTTGCGTCCCCGCAGCCGCGTGCAGCGCAATGGCACGCTGCCGGTATCGCGGATCTGTCGGGATGACGTACTCCGGGTACGCCGGATTGCCCTCCCCGACAATCGCTGTGGGGCGGTTCACCACCATCGGGGCCGCCTCGCCCCAACCCGGCCCGACAGTTCCACCAGCCGCCAGCAGCTTCGGCGCGTCGGGCAGTTTGCCCAGCCCGACGAAGTCAGCGACCTTGTCCCAGACGGCCTTGATTCCGTCGGTGTAGACATTCTTAATGATGAAGTTGACGGGCGTCTTCGCTGTTTCTGCTATCGAATTCCAGGCTGCCGAAATGGCATCCTTGGCCTTGCTGAAGGCCGTCCCGACGGGTCCAAGCGCACTCTTGATCTTCTCAAACGCCGGACTCAGGTAATTGTCCCAGAGCGCGTTAGTGTTAGACCCGATCCAGTCGAGCACGGGCTTTACGGCGTTACGCCAGAGCCAGGTGAACCCTGCGCCGATGCCGTCGAGCGCCGGTGAAATTGCCGAGCGCCACAGCCAGGACGCCCCGTCGCCAACCTTCTGGAGCCCCACGGAAATGTATCCGCAAACGGGCTCCAGTACTTCCCGCCAGAGCCAGGAGGCGATAGCCGCGATGCCGTCGATGGACGGCTTGAAGGCGTCCTCCCACAGCCACATCGCAACGGCGCCAAGAATCTTCAGCGCGAACAGGATGGGCACGACAACCGCTGTGACGACAATCGCGAAGAGAATCCGTGCGGCGTCCCAGATAAAGCTGAATGCCGGGCCGATCGCGTTTTCCCACAGCCACATCGCGGCAACGCCGACGACCTGAAGCGCGTAGACTATTCCGTCGAATGTCGGCTTGAGAATGTAATTCCAGGTGAAAAGCGCTGCCACCTTGATTGCATTCCACGTCGCCAGGACGGCATCGCGAAACCAATCCCAGTGGTTGTACGCATAGATCACGCCGGCGACTAGCGCAGCCACCGCAAGGACGATCAGCTCGATCAGCGGCACGATGCCCGTCAACTGCATTGCCGTCGCAAGAGCGCCGGTCTCCGCTGTGGCAATAGCGGTGACGACGTTGTAGGCCGCCATTCCGGCTGCCGCACCGAAGGCAACTAGGCGAGCCACCTTGAAGGCGGCAATTCCGAGCCAGAGCGCTTGAACCAGCCACGGGTAGTCCCGCGCCAGCGTCGACACGAGGCCAGCGAACCACGCCAGTCCCTGGAGTACAGGGCCGGAGAGCGGTGCCAGCGCCTCGCTGATCGACAGCACCGCGCGCGCGACACCGCGCAGCACCTCCGCCAACTTCGGTCCGGAGGCCGACGCATAGGCGATGAACCGTTCGAACTCGGAGCTGCCCTTGAGCCCGGTGCCCCAGTTCGCGAACTTCCCACTTGCGTGAGTCATCCGCGCAGTAATGCCGTCGATGTGGGGCAGGAAGGCATCAACTATCCCCGCCATGCCCTTGAAGACGTTGCCGACGGTGACGCCGAGTCCGAGGATCGCGGGCTCGGCGGAAGCCTGGATGTCCGTCTTGAAGCCACGCCAGAACGGCGTCTTCAACTCCGCAGAGGCCCGGTCCTCCAACTGCCCGATCGCCCGCGCGGCTCCGAGCACCAACGGAGTCAGGCCGGGCAGCGCCCCCTTAGCTCCGTTGACGCCTCGCGTGAAGAGCGGCAGCACGTCGGGCGCGACGCTGTCCGCCCACGCCTTGAACGCCGCACTCAGCCCGCCCGGGCCCGCAACGGCGTCGAAGAGCTGCCGTGCCGACGGGCTCAACTTCTTGAGCACGGCCTCGTACTTGTCGGCAGCCGTCGTCGCCCCGCCGGCCGCCTTCGCAGAGGCCAACATCGCCTGCTGAACTCCACGCTGCGCGCTCGCAACCGAGTCCGCCGCCGACATCGCGGCCTGCGCAGCGGCACGCTGAGCGTCGGCCACCCGCTCCTGCGCATCCGCGACCGCGCGAGCAGACGAGACGGCCGTCTTTGCAGCAGCGGCTTGCGCATCTGCAACGGCCTGCGACGCGTCTGCCGTCGTCCGCTGCGCCCTGGCCAGGCGCTCCTGCGCGGAGACGACGACCTGAGCTCCGTCCACGCCGGCCACGGACGCAGCCTTGGCGTCCACTTGCAGCCGCGAATATGCGGTGTGCTGGTCTGTCGACGCCTGGAGCGCACGGTCATAGCCAAGCTGCGCCGCCGCGAGACGCTCGGGCGTGACCAGGTCCCCGGCCTCCTGCACCGCTTGCAACTCACGCTGCGCAGCCGTCAGCCGAGCGGTCGCCTCCCGCTCGTCCAGCGCCCCGTTGGCCAGGCGGGACTGATAGTCCTCCAGCTGCTGCGCAGCCGTCTTTCGCGCGCCGGTCAGATCCTCTTGCGCCTGCTGCTCGGAGTGCTGCGCGTCCGCGAGAGAGCGTTCCGCGTCCTGCACTCGACGAGCGGCTGACGCCTGCTCATCGGCAGCGCGAGCGACGGCGTCCGCGAGAGCCTGCTCCGCCCGCCCGATCTGGCGAGTCGCGCTCTCCGTCTGCTGCGCCGCGTTGCGACGTGCCGACGCAAGCGACTGCTGCGTCCCCGCGAGAGACAGCGCACGCTGCTGTGCGGAGGAGTCCGCGCCCGCACCGGAGTTGGTGGCGTTGGTGGCCTCGTCCTGCGCGGCCTTGCGCGCCTGGAGGGCCTCCGCTACGCCCTTGATCGCGGGGACGGCAGCGAGGCCTAGCGCGCCGGCGCCGGCGCCAGCCGCGACGAAGGCGGCTGCGAGGCCGCCAACACCGGCAGCCAGAACCGGGATTGCAGGAATCGCGGCAAGCGCGGCGATCTGGATGCCGAGCACCACGACGGCGGAGACTGCCCCCGAGGTGTCGACGTGGATCTCTGCCCGCTGAGCGTCCAGCGCCGCCACGGTGGCCGCCACGACCGCCAGTTGCGCTTCGGCCTGCGCGGCGTCCGCACGGATGTCGATCCGGGCAGAACTCGCGCTCAGCTCTGCCAGCTGGACGCGGAGTCGCGCGATGGTGGCCACCGCTTCGGCGTCAGTGAACCGGACGTCCGTCGCCAAGCGGTCTGGGATCGAAGCCATCTCGGCACGGAGCCGGGCAAGCTGCGACTCCGCGTCATCGGCGGACACGTCGACGACCACGGGCGGCAGGGCGGCCGTGGCGGCACGAACCTGCGTGAGTAGCCTCTCTCGGAACGCGCCCTGCGGACGGAGTTCGACCTCGTGAGGTGCGTCGGTGATCGCAGCGATCTCGGCGCGGACGTCCGCAAGCGCCGCACGGGCGGTGGCGGTGTCGATCCGGACCACCGGGTTCGGGTGCTGGCTGCCCAGCTGCCGGAGCTGCGCCTCCAGGTCGGCGACGCGCGCGGACGCTGTGGCGGCGTCGATGTCGATGCCGATGCGCTTGCCGGACAGCTCCCGCAGACGCTCGCGAACGCGGGCCAACTCGGCGTCCACCCCGGTAGCGTCGGCTGCGATGTCCAGCTCCGGCATCGCCCGGTAGGCGGCCGTCAGCTTGGCCTTCAGCGACCGGGCGAACGCGCCGCCGGTCTGCTCGCCCTCCCGGGCTGCCGATGCCGTCGCCCGCCGCCCGCCTGCCTGAACGGCGTCGGGCAGAGCGTCGGCTACGCGACGCTGCATCGCGGCGGCAATCTCGTCGCCGAGCACCCGCCCGACGCCCTGGCCCGCGCCGGCCAGGCCCGCGCGAAGGGAGTCCCCCATCCGCTCGCCGAGCACCCGCCCGGCCTCCAGGCCGACCCGGTCAGCGATCGGGAGGACGGCGTCTTGCAGCTTCCGGTGGAACGTCGGCACGATGGGGACGATGTCAACACCGGCACTGCCGACGATGTCCAGCTCTGCCATCACGCCTCCCGGGGCGGTTCGTGTCTCAGTCGCGGGTCAAGCGCGCGGCGTTGCTCGTCCGACAGGCGTCGGGAGGTGGTGGTCTTCGGC
Organism: Kitasatospora sp. NPDC101183; assembly: GCF_044767945.1. Classification (NCBI taxonomy): domain Bacteria; kingdom Bacillati; phylum Actinomycetota; class Actinomycetes; order Kitasatosporales; family Streptomycetaceae; genus Kitasatospora; species Kitasatospora sp. NPDC101183. The sequence continues at coordinate 199,322 of NZ_JBIWOW010000015.1, forward strand.
GGGATGCCGGGGCGCGGGGTCGGGTCCGGCATGGTGGGCGTCCCGCCGGCTGCCGCGATGGCGACGGCCGTCTGTGCGCGGATCGCGTCCAGGACGCTGGCGAGCAGTAGCTCCGCGCCGCTCCACGCGGCCAGATCCGGGCGGGCGCCATGCGACAGCCGCTCACGGTCCTCAGCCGTGAGCGCGTTGCGCATCGCCGTCTTCGTCGCCGAGTCGGGCGGCAGATGCTCGACCAGCACGCGCAGCCGGCGCAGCGAGAGCGTGCCCCGGTAGACGTCCAGGAGGTCAATGCCGTGCCAGGCGAGATCCGCCTCTAGCGCTTCCGCGTGGTCCTGGAGGACCGCGAGCGTGCCCCAGACTTTCCCGGGGCCTCCCCGGCGGCCTCCATCGCGCGGCTGGTGAAGGCGCCCAACTCATCCATCGTCGCGTCCAGCTCCAGGAACGTCGCGACGTCGTCCGGGTGCAGCGCGAGAGCCGCCCACGTGTCGAAGTCGGCGACGCGCAGGGCGCGGAGGAACGAGGGCCGCCACCGGCCGACGGGCAGAACGCGCAGGCTCTCGCCGGTCAGCTCCACGGCGACGTAGTCAGCCGTCGCCTCGATCTCCTGCGCGACGGCGGGGGTGGTCTCGGTCATGGTTCTCCTCAGGTGCTCAGGGGTTGGGTGACCACCGTGGGTCGACCCACGGTGGTCAGTTGACTGTGCGTCAGGCGAAAAAGCCCGAGACGTCCACGCCGCCGTAGTCGATCGTGCGGTGTACGGCCGGCGTCAGCGCGGCGCCCTTGTAGAAGGTGAACGTCATCTCCACCGGCCAGACGTCGTCCGTCTGTGCCTGCTCGTCGCCGCGCTCGGTCACCATGCCGTTCGGCATGTAGAAGCGGTTTCGCTTCAGCCCGTCCATGGTGTCGAAGACGAAGGCGTAGTGGAGATCGGCGGGCTTGTCCGGCAGGTTGTACGAGACGATGCCGGACGTCGGGTTCAGGGCGGAGAGCGGGACGTTGTCGTAGAGGGACCTGACGACCGGGTTCAAGGCCTCCTGGTAGACCGCCTTCATGGTCTTGGTGGAGCGGGTCATCAGGGTCCGGATCGGCTCCAGGCTGCCGGCGGCCTGGACGTCCTTCTTCTCGTCCGCGATTGCGAACGTGCCGCCAGCCGTGGTCACCCACCCCGCGCACTTCCAGGCGCCGGCCGGGTCGGCGAACCCGACGGGCGCGGCGGTGTCGCGTGGAGCGACGTAGGCGATGAAGTCGACTGCGCCGAACGTCAGATCGGCATTTCGGGTGTCACTCACGAGCCCTCCCCGGGCATGAGAACGGCCCCCAGCGGTGAACTGTGGGCCTATGTAGGTCAGTTGGTCAGTGGACTGCCGGGTGGAGGGCGACGGTCACCGTCAGCCCGACGCGCCGGAGCGCGGGGTTTGCGTACGGGCGCGGCGAAGGTCCGGCGTCTATCCGGGTGTCGCTCACGATGGCGCCGGGGGCTGCGGGCCCGCGCCAGGTCGTCAGTGCCCTCGTGATGCGCAGCGCGAGGCTTCGGGCGGCGGCGTAGTCTGCCGCGTACACGTCGATGTCGATCCGGGGCCAGCCGGCGAAGCGGGAGGCCGCTCCTCCGACGGTCGCGATCTGGACGACGGGTAGCACCGTCTCCACGGCCGGCGGCAGCTCAGTGCACGTCCGGACGGCGAAGGTCTCGCGAAGCCACCGCGCGAGCACCGCCTCCGCGTCCACCGGATCAGCCATCGTTCACCCTCGCGGCGTCGATGGCGGTCCTCAGGACGGCGTACCTCTGGACCTTGCCGTTGCCGTACTCCACTGCGCGGGCGTGGCCGGCGGTGTTCACGAGTCGGCTCCCTGCTCGCATCCTCGACTTGCCCCGGAACGGCACGTTCTTGATGATCGGCCGTACCTCGAACGACTCGCGGTACTGGCCCGGGTGCGGGTCCGCCGCCGGGTCGCCAACTGGGCTCAGGAAGCGCGCGATTCGCAGCATCCGCTGTGCCGCTTCGGCGGTCGCCTGCTGCACGCCCGGGCGCTGGAGCAGCTTGCCGATGCCGATGTAGCGGCCGGTGTAGGTGCTGCGGTACGTCGACATCAGCCACTCACCGCCTTCAAGTTGGCCGTCACGTGAGCGAGGGGGCCGGGGTACGGCGACGGCTCGCCGTGGACCTCGTACACGGTGCCGTCGTGGCGGATACGGTCCGTCGCCCGGAGGTCGGTGCCGGCGGGTGCGAAGAGCACCCGCAGCACGGTCACCTGATCTCGGGCCTGGAGCAGTTCCGCCGACGCCGCTGTCTGTCCGCCGGGAGGCAGGACGGCGCAGCCGGCGATGTCGACCTCCATCGTCGGGCCCGGGACGTCGTTGCCATACGGGTCCTGTGTGGGCGGGGCGGGCCGCAGCCGGGTGACGGTCTCGGTTGCGTAGAGCATGATCGTCCCCCCTAGCTGTAGACGTACCGTCGGGGTGGGTCGTCCGGCCCGATGTCCAGCGAGGACGCGCCACCCGCCAGGCCTACCGCCCGGCGTACCCGACGGACCTCCTGCGCGGTGAGTACGGCGCCCGTCAACGCGTCCGTGTAGGACTCGGACACACCGCCCGCCGCCGCCGACCTGAGCCCGCCCGGGTTCGTCAGGGATCGGGCCGCGACCGCCAGTGCCACGGACTTGACGCCGGGCTGGGGCGGGTCGGTGAGTCTGCCTGCCGTCTCCCCCGTGATCGCGTCCAGGGTGAGCATGTGGGCGGTGTCGTACTGCGCGGCGGGCACCGGCCGCTGAAGGTAGGCCGTCAGCTCACTCGGGCTGAACAGGACTGGCATTGGCGCCGGCCTTCCGTCGGGTCGCCCGGCGCGGCTTCGTCTCCGGCTCGGCAGGGGGCGCCGGCTCCGGCTCAGACTCCGGCTCAGACTCCGGTTCGGCCAGTGCCGGGGGCTCGTCCCACGCCGCCGGGTTGGTGATGAGCTGCGCGGCCCACTCCGGTACCTCGTCGTCGGGCCCGAAGAGGTGCACGACGCCGCGCGCGTCCCGCAGGTGGACGTTCGTTGCGAGCCGCGCCACGTCAGGACGCCGTCACGGTGGCGGTCATGGTCACGTCGGGGTTGCCGATGATCGGCAGCACGATGGCGGTCGCTCGGGTCCACAGGGTCTGTGGGTCCTCCGAGTAGTACGCGCCGACCGCCACCCCGGCCTCGTCCCCGGCCAGGCCGTACCGAGGGTCGGCAGACTCGATCGGGGCCCCCCACAGGGTCTCGCCGAACTTCACGTTCGACGGCGGGAGAAGCGCGATCTTGTTTGCGGGAGTGACTCGCGTGGAGACGCCGGCGACGCTCACCTGAGCGTCGTAGAGGATCGGGGTCGGGAGACCGGCCGCGCTCATGGCGTCCATGAGCTGCTGCGGCGTCAGCGTCGGCAGCTGCGCGGACGTCTTCCCGCTTTCAGGCCAGATCAGGTTCCGCATCTGATCGTTGCGCCGCAGGAAGTTGAAGATTCTGCGCGGCATGAGCATGGACTCCGGCATGAACCCGTTCAGCGCGAGGTAGGCCTCCTGCCACGCGTCGATGTCGTCGCTGACAGTCGCGGTTGGCTCGTCCCAAGTCTTGGACGGAGCAACGGAGTTGCCCGGACGTCGACCGAAGTCGACGCTACCCTGAACACCGTTCTCGGCCAGGGTTATCGAGGCGTTGAAAATCGCCTCGCCGCGCGCGAGTTCCACGCGGGCCGCGATGCCCTGCGCCAGGCGCTCCGCGTCGGTCTCCAGCGCCGAGCGGAGCTCCTCGCTCTCCGACGCCAGGTTGCGGCGCTTGATCCGCTCGTACTCCCCCAGCGGGAGCTTTCGCGAGATCGGGGGCAGTTCGCCGTAGACCCGCGCACCGCCCTCGCGGATGCCGATGTCGGACTCCGCGTCGTAGCTGCGGTAGACGGCCGCGTCGACCAAGTTGCCGCCGCCCCGGGTGAAGCGGTAGCTCAAGTCGTTGACCGTGTTGTCCGGAAGGTAGTTGTGCAGGGTGAACTGGTTCACCTGGTAGTCGCGCAGGGCGGCGCGGGCGTAGCCCGTCAGCTCTGCGGGAGTCGCAAACTCTTCAGTGAGCTGCATGCGTCACGTCCTCTCAGACGGTGTAGATGCGGGCCGCGATGTCCGTCTGGCCGGCGGCGTCCAGGGGCACGGGCAGCTTGTTCAGGCGGATGAAGCCGTGCAGGAGCATGGAGCCGCTCACGGTCGAGGAGACTCGGCCTCGCTGGTCGACTACGCCGACGCCCGTGAAGAGCAGTCCGACGCAGGTCTGACGGCCGTCGGTGGCGGCGTCGTCGTACGGGCCGTAGAGCCCGCTCGCGGTGATCTTGCCGAGCGGGATGCCCGACTTCAGGTAGCCGTCCGGGTAGTGGGTGCCGGCCGTGAACTTCGAGACGTCCAGGCTGACGGAGCGCGGGGCGTCGGTGCCGTGCTCGCTGCCCAGCCAGTCGCGCCGGTCCTGGCTGAAGCTGATGGACTTCAGGGACAGATCCATGGGGATTCCTCCGTGGGGTGGTTAGCTCTTGCCGTGCCGGGCTGCGTAGCGGGCTGCGCCGGCGGCCGTGGTCTTCGCGTCCGTGCCTGCGTCGGAGCCAGCGCCGAGAGGCGGTCGACGCCCCTGGTCGCCGGTGCCGCCGAAGGCGGTCCTCAGCGCGTCCGCGTCGGCCTCCAGCGCCTCCCGGGTGCTGCCCTGGAGGCGCTCGGCCTGCGTAGGCGTCAGGCCCTTCGTGCTGGCCACTTCCAGGAGCAGCGCACGCCGGGTGGCGGTCGCTGCGTCGGCGCGGGCCTGCGCGGCAGCCTGCTCGGCGGCTTCCTTCTCCGCCTTCAGCCGGTCCGTCTCGGACAGCTCAGCCGCCTTGCGGGTGGCCAACTCGGCGGCGTCGGCCCGAAGTTGCGTCAGCTCGTCGGCAGTGGGAGCCGCGCTCGCACGCTGCTCGTGCTTGCGCGCGTGGTGCCGCCAGTAGGCCGCCTGATGCTCGTGGGTCATCTCCGCGACGGGGGTTGCGTCCGGGTACCCGTGGTCGTTGACGGTCGGCTGGTCGGCAGGCTCAGACATGCCGGTAACTCCTCTGGCAGGATTGGTGGTTGGCACCCTTGGCGGGCTCAGGAAGCGGGGCGGAGATCGTCCGGGCCGGTGAAGGTTTGACCTCGAATCCCGAGGACGGGACCGATCTCGCCGTGGTTGTTCTGGACGATGATCTGGCGGTAGTCGACGGCGCGGGCGTCCCGCGCGGACTGCCCCACGGCCGCCTCCACTGCCTTGTGAATGGCCTCTAGCCGGGCCTCGTCGACCACCTGGCCCGGGTCGTAGTCAGCTCGGACGGGTCGGACTCCGCAGTCGCAGCCGGGGTGAATCGGGAGCAGGTTTTCCTTCGCGTACCGCTGCGTGCTCGCGATCATGCAGAGTGCGCAGTCGTACTCGCCGCGCAGCTCACGAACGAAGTACGTGACCTTCGGCTGCTGGTCCAGGACGAGCCGGGTTGCGTGGGTGCGCGCCAGCTGGAGGTCCGTCTTCGCCAGGATCTCCAGTCGGTCGGCTCCGCGTTGCTGGGCAACGTCGAGCGGGTCGCCGTCGGCCAAGGTCTTCCACACGACCTTGAACGGCCGGCGGTAGACGTCGGCCGGGTCGGTCCCGTTGCGGACGGCCGCCCCCGAGACCTCATCCGGGTCGAGCCGAATCCGCGGAGACGCCGTGCCGAGCACTTCCCGGTGCATCTGCTCCAGGTAGCTGGCCGTCAGGGAGGCAATCGTCCGCTGACCAGCATGGACGACGGGGAGCGTCGACCGCTGGAAGCGGGCAACGTCGGCGTCCCGCCAGGACCCGAGCCCCTGCCAGGACCGACTGAGCCGGCCCAGCACGCTCGTCCAGGTCGCGGAGACTTGCGCGTTGTACCGCGCTGCCGGGTCAGGCCGCCTGCGGGACGCCGGTGTCACGCCCGATCACCACCCGCTGGTCCTGCGGCGGAGTCAGACTGACCACCGTGGGTCGACCCACGGTGGATGTCCCGTTCGACGGCTCGGGTGCCATCATTGCGTCCTGTGCCCGGTCGACCTCCATGCGGTCGATCTGCGCGGGGGTGTAACCGAGGTCCTCCATCCGCTGGCGCCACGGGACGCCAGCGGATTGCTTTTTGACCGCCGCGTCGGCCAGTTCGGAGACGGTCCGGGACTCGCAATCCATCCAGATGGTCTCTGCGGACACCTCGTCGGCGCGCGGGTCACCGAGGATGCGGAAGCACAGCCGCATGGCGGATTCCCACGACTCCCCGTACTCACGCTGCCTCGATCGGATCTTCGACACGAGGCCGGTTTCCGCTGCCTTCAACGCGTCGCCGGAGACGTTGACCACCTGGCCGAGCAGGTAGTGGGGTGGCGTCTTACTGATCGCTGCCAAGTCCTGCACGGCGGCACCCACAGCAGCCACATACGGTCGTAGGTCCGTGGAATTGAACTCCCCGAACTTCACGTCAGGGGACTCGGTGGTCCACAGGGTCTTGATGTCCAGCTTGAAGGGACTGATCTTGGCGCCCGTCACCGGGTCTTCGTCGACCTCCAGGCCGGCCGCGTATCGCTGGCGGAACGCCCCGTACCGGCCGGCTGCCATGAGCTGGATGATGCCGGTCGTGATTCGGTTCTGGACGCTCAGCACATCCTCGTGCTCCGCGTAGCCCGTCGGTCGCCGGTTCCGGCGGTTGACGAACGGCACGACGGGCACCGTGCCTAGTCCGTTCCGCTCTACGCTGGCGTCTCCGCTGGGCAGGGTGACGAAGTCCCACCCGTCCAACCGGCTGACGCCGGCGGGGAACGTCACGTCGGCGCCTTGCGACACCATGTCGACAACGTCTTCGCGCGTCCACAGCGTCGCCCGGGTCCGGCCCGTCCAGTCGTCGCGGTACAGGTAGAGGGCAGCGCGGATAACTCGCGGATCGTGCGGATCGTACGCGACGGCTACCTGACGCGCGCTCTTGTGGAGCATCCGGGGCCGTCCATCCGGCCCCTTCTCCACGATGACGAAACTCCGTCGTTGCGACAGTGCTCCGTAGTGGACTAGCTCCGACTCGGCGTCCATGCCGCACTCTTGCCAGATCCGGTTAGCGTCCGCGTCCGCAGCGCTGGACTCACCGAATCGAAATCCCGCCACGCCCAGACGCTCGGCGGGCGAATCGATTACCAGCGACATCCAATTCGTGCGTGCGTCCCGCATCCACTCCTGAGCCTCCGTCGGGGCCACACCGGGAACCTCCGGAAGAGGCGCGAATCCCTCCGCATAGGCGCGCAGCGTGTCGAGTCCGGGAATCCGCTCCAAGTTCCCGGAGCCACGGGCCTCCGTGTGGTCCTGCCGCTCACTGAGCAGTCGTGCCCCGAGCCTCGCCAGCCACCATCCGGGAGATTCTGGCTTCGTGATATCGAGTGCCATTTGGCCCCCTTCCTAGAAAGCGACGAGACGGGACGACCGCTTAGGCCGTTTCGTGATTCCGAGCGCGACGGCGTCAGCACGGCATTCGTACGCAAGAATGGCCGCCATCGCGGCATCGATCTTCTTCGGGCTCTTCGCGTGTTCCTTGCCGATGCCCACCGCATTTCGACCCATCAGCCGGCGGCGTGCGTTCAGGACATGACGGGTCAGCGTCGCTCCAAGGCGCAGCGCTTCGCTGCCCTCCGCGTCGTCGGTGTTCAGCGCTGCCACGAACGAGAGTCCGCGGTCTTCCGCCGCCTCCCGGAAGCGGTTCAGCGCCTGCTCCATGGCCGTCGGGCGGTTGGTCCACCATTCCATCGGGCGGGCCTGCGTGGACCGCACACGCAGCTTGTCACCGTGGTCACGGGTCCAGGCGTCCACGTAGTCCTGCCAGTGCGGCGGGTCGGCGTACATCCCGCACACCTCGTAGCGCTCGAACGCCCGGTGCACTGCCGCGTCAACCTCGTCTCGCGGCACCTGCCAGCCCTCGCCTTCCGGCCCTTCGGGCCGTTCCCAGACGCCAAGCACCTGGAGGTGGCCGTCCCAGACGCGGGCAGCACACAGTGAAGTGGCGTCGTCCCGGATACTCCCGTCGAATCCGAGCGTGACGAGGTCCCCGGGCGCCAGCTCTTCCGCTTTCCGGCAGGCTGCCCAAGCGTCGGGGTCCATCCACGCATCGCTGGCGACGGTGCGGGAGTTGAGGAAGTAGCGCCGGCCATCCGCGCTGTCGTTTCTCGTGTCGTAGAAATCGTCAACGAGGGAATCCAGGTCGATCCACTCCATTGCGTCGCCATAGGCGTCGATAAGAGCGGTCCGAAGAGCGTCCTCGTCCTTCAAGTTCTTGCACTCGCCGTACCGGTGGTCGTAGAGCAACCGCGATCGGCCGCGCTTCTTCCGACCCTCGCGGATAGCCTCCGCTTCCTCATACGTGCGCTCAGCTACCGAGTCTTGCCCGGGGGCGAACATTGTCGTGGTTTCGAGATACCACGTCTGGGCGCCCTTTTTGCGCTTGCGCAGATTTCGAGTGACGGTCGCGTACATCCGCCGGAGTTCCGGCGTGTTGTAGAGATGGGTCTCATCGAAACAGACCCACGTCTCTTTCCCGCCATCCTTGGAACTAGACGACGCGGTGGAAGGCATGATCTCCCCGCCGTCGGGGAGAAATATTCTGGTGATCCCGACGTCAACGCCGGGAATCTGACTGAGTGGCGACGCCTCGTCGGTCAAATTGAAGTAGATCGTGTCGTAGACGTTGCCCGTCTGCCCTTCCTCCGTCGCCATGATGCGGAGGTAAGGGACTCTGACCGGCTGCCCCATCGGCTCGCCGGCCTCGTAGACGTAGCGGAAGCCGAGACTCCACGGGTCTTCGTAGACTTCACCGCCCTCCGCCCAGTCCAGAAACCGGGCAGGGCCGAACGCTTCGAAGAGGCCTATTCGCGCGCCAAGGCCGGACTTGTCACAGCCCTTCGGACGCGAGAAGAACGCGGAGTCGTAGAGAAGCCTGCCGGCTCCATCCACGGCGTAGCAGTCGGCAACGAAGCCGCTGTACTCGTCGCCGTGGCGAACGGGCTCGCCCTGGACGTCGCCAGGGCCGTGACGAACGAAGTACTCCATCCACGCGAGCGCCATCCATCCGAGGGAGGCGCTGCGATCGTGACCGGGGGCGCGCACGACTGCGCGCGGCACGGGTCTCCTAGGCTGTCAGGCGGGATCGGCGGGACGAGATGTCAGTCACGTCGGCGGGGGTCGCCGTCGCGGCGGGCCGGGCTGACTCGGGCGTCTCGACTTGGATCTTCAGCCTCATCCGGTCCTCAGGGGTTGCCCCGAACTTGGCTGCGCGCAAACGGACTTCGCTCGCGAACTCCCACCGGCCCTTCGCCCACATCGTGTGGTGCATCAGGGCTGTGTCGACAAGGAACCGCCAGTCCGTCGCGGTGAACGTCTGCGCCTGCGCCGACGTCCTCCAGGACTCCCACCACAGCTTCGTCATCGGGTGCCAGTCGATCGGCTGCCCGTCGTCCTCGCCGAGCACGCCCACCGGCAGCTCCGGGCCACGCAGCTCCTCGTCCGGCTCCAGGGTCAGGAGCGGAGCGGCTCCGGTGTTCCGCCGGCGACGCGTCGCCGGGTCCTTCGGGGCGGGTCCACGACCGGCCATGTGCACCTCTTCTCACCCTCTGAGCTGGGCAGTTGACGACATGAGTGCTGGTGTCTTAGCTTCGGTGAAGGCCTCCGAGGGTTCTTCCTGACGGAGCGATTTACGGCTGACAAGCCAAGACCAACACCTTGTCGTCAGTCGACTTACCGAGAGCGCGCCCGATGGGGCCGCAGATTGGATCTCGCTGTACCGGCGCTACGCGTCGGCGAGACCTGCGTGTTGGGCAGGGATCGGATGAAGACCGCGAATGCGGTAGTCAGTCCGAGCCCTGCTGTGCCTGGACTGGCTACTCAGATCAGAACTGAGAAGGAAGTCAGTCCGTGGAGATCATTGGCTACGCCGCAACGGCGCTGGCAGCTATCGGGTTCGTCCTCGACAAGGTTCCCGTCGTGTCCAGCAAGTTGCGCCGGGCTCTGCTGTCCTTCAACGACGTGCGCGACGCACTGGAGACCCTGCGCCGGAGAGACGAGCCCGCTACCGCGTCAGCAGCAACACCAGCGGCGACAGATCCGCGAGAGTCGACGGGCACTCGCCATGTCGGCGGCCCGTCACGGTGATGTAGCGGCCGGTGCCGTAGACCTCCACGGCCGCGCCGTCAGGGCGGCGAATGCGGCGTCCCTGGCGGACGTCCGCACGGCCCCAGATGTGCAACCCGGTGCCGGACGGGGACACCTCTACGTAGGTGGTGCCCACGTCCGCCACGATGGACGCCGCCCACGGCTCCAGCGAGCCGTCCGGGCGGATGCAGTGGTCTAGGTCGATGCACACGATGTCGTCGGCGTCGCTCAGCACGAAGCCGAGCCCGACGCCGGTCGTCGAAGCGGTGGCTTCCTCGTGCGCGCTCCACGTCGCGGGGTCGGTGCTGGACGCTGCTCTGCCAGCGGGCGTCAACGGGACCTTCGCGGAGCTGTAGCGGACCCACCTGGCGCGGGTCGTCAGCTCGTCGGGAAGCGCGGGAGAAGCGACGGCGCTCGTCTTCCGCGCACGGTAAGCCGCTTGCTTGCACGCCGCGGAACAGTACCGAGCGTGCCGACGCGCCATCACCGAGAGCGGCTGTTCGCAGCGCTCGCACAGTGAGGTGGTGGGCGTCGTCATGGAGTCCATTCTAGTGGGCGCGCGTTACGGTTTCAAGGCTCTGACCTGCGCTTTAGCAGATCCAGGCCCCATGGCACTGAAGGCCGGAGCCCCGTGCGCCCGCCTGCCGGCCGGGGGTCCCCAGCAGACCAGCGGCCCGCCGCTCGTCCGCCTGCCGGGCGGCTATACCCCCTCCTGGCCCACTTCCCCCAGACCCGTACAGACTGGCAGGCCCAGCACTCTTACGGTTCTCAAGGCCCCTCCAAAGGGGATACCCCCCTGGGGTATACCTTCGGAGGGCCCCTCCGGAACCGGTACCCCCGGGGGGTACTCACTCTCAGACCCACCTACCCCCGGGGGGTATCCTCCGGAGGGGGCCTCCGAAAGCCGAAGGGCAGCCTCGTCGGAGCCGTTCCGGGCCCCTCCGGCTCACCCTTGATCACGACCTCCCGGGGCAGCAGGGTCAGCGTCACCGTGGCCGGCTCGGCATCCCTGCCCACCCTCACCCGGGGCGGCCTGGCCAGCGTGCCGACGTCAACACCGTTCACACGGACCAGAGTTGGCAGCAGCGCGCCGCCCTCGTGGTCGGGCTCCACGATCTCCACCCGCGCACCCTGGCTCACGCCAGCCACCCGGGCGCAGGCCTGGCCGGCCACGCCTTCAGGGTCTTGGCCTCGTCGCTCCAGTAGAGCGGGACGCCCGACCACGGGTTGCCCGAAGCGAACGTCTTGTCTGTGCAGAAGATGTTGTGGACGCCCCTCTGCCTGGCCAGCCCGATGGCTTCCTTGCTTTCCGCCTGGCTGGCCTCGTAGACGAGGTGGGCCAGGCGCTCCGGCTCGTGCTCCAGGACCCACGAGGGCACGCTCAGCGTGCGGTACGTCGCCATGTCGCCCTCGAACACCACGGCGATGTCGCCAATGTCCAGGTGGCCCGGTGCTGGCAACACGCCGTAGTTCATCGCGACGAACTTCATGCCGGCCTTGCGCAGGCCGAGCACGGAAACCGCCGTCGGCTGCACGCTGCCGGCCGTGCTGGGCACGCGGTCCAGGAACACACAGTCGATGCCCCTGGACACCCACTTCGCCGCGTCCTGGTTGATCGTGTAGTCCCCGCCAGCGCGGTTCCCGTACGCGTAGTCGATGTACCCGCAGACCTTCGTCACGCCACCGGCCTTCACGGCGCGGGCGGCGTCGTACAGGACACCGTCCTCTATCTCACCCGGGCCGCTGTCCTGGTTCAGCACGATGTACCGGACCGGCTGATCCACGGTCGCCAGGGTCGCCCAACTACGGCCGTCGATCCCCGGATGCACGTACATCGGGATGCCGGCCGCCATGGTGCTAATCGCCATCGCTCAGTCCTCCAGCGCGGGATGTGGCGCCTTCGGGCGCGTGGTCCGGGCAGCACGGTGGCCGGCTGCCGTGCCGCCCTCGTGAGCGGACTTCTTCGCGTGACACCAGCCGCACAGGGCGCGGAGGTTGTCGTCCGAGTGGTCGTCCCCCGGGATGATGTGGTCGACGTCGGTTGCGGGGGCTGAACACCGTCGACCGTCGCCGAACACCGCCGTGCAGCGTCCGCCATCCCGGCGCAGGATGCGCGGGCGAATCCGCGACGCCCAGTCCTTGGGCAGCCGCTCCCGCCGGTCGCTCGTCGTCCAGGCCAATGCCCTGACCTCCGGTCTCCGAGTCGAGTACTCTCCGCCCATGGGGTTGTTCAAGAGGAAGCAAAGAGTGCCGTCCAGCGTGGACGCGAACGCCGTCAAAGCCTACAAGTCAGGCCAGACGATCTACATCCGCAAGATCCACATCGTCCCCGGTGACGACGGCCGGCGGCTGTCCGCAGCCCTGTCCCGAATCGAGGCGGCCGGCTACAGGCTGGAGAGCCAGAACCACGGCGGGCAGGGCCTCCAGCGGTGGGTGGAGGCGACGTTCCGCCTCGTCCCGCTGGAGATCAGCCAGCCCCGCTAGGACAGGTCCCACAGCACGGTGTGCCGGGTGCGCGTCGGCTCCGGGGTGTGGCCCTTCGTCAGGGCCTCGCCTCCATCCGGCGCACGCTGCCCCAGAAGCGTCGGCGCGCCTGCCGGATGGTGTTCCGGCCGTACGCGGACGAGATGTGCCAGCGCCATTCCCGCCGGGTGTAGTCGGCTTCGTCTCGCACCATGCGCCACGGGCGGTGTGCGGTGGTCCGGCTCATGTCTGCGTCTCTCCTCTGCACAGCAACAAGCCCCGCGCCGGCTCACCGGGCGGGACACAAGCATGTGGGCGTCAGGAACTGCGGATCGCTCGGATCTTCAGCTCCGCGTTGTCGACGTCGACCAGGAGCGCGGGACCGTAGTCCGCAGTCGGGTACGGGCCGAGCAGCCGGGTCGCGCCAGCGGCCACGGACACAGTCCGGGTCGCGACGGCGCTGAAGCCGTCGACAGGCTTGCTGATCTGGATGGAGACGGTACGGGCGACGGTGCTGCCCGCGTTCTCCACGATCAGCATGACCCGGCCGTCGTTGACGATCGTGTGACCGTTCGCCGAGTCTCCAGCCGTCGCAGCGGGCAGCACGGTGCCGGCGCGGTCGGATGAGGTGACGTTGATGGTGCCGCGTGGCATAGGTGCCTCCAGGGGCGTCGTTGTGGGTCTGGTCGGAGGGCATCGAACCCCCGCCCTCCCGCTCCCAAAGCGGGCGCTCTGCCGCTGAGCTACGACCAGTAGCCACCCGCAGGCCGGGCCGACCGACCGTTCCGCGGGTGCGCGCCGATTCCGCCTGGACGTCGCACCGGCCCACCTCGTGAAAAGCGCCACGGTGGTTGCGGTGAGGCATACCCCGGTCGGTCCGGTGGGGCAGAGGCCGCAGCCGCTCTGTACGGGCGGGAGGACTCGAACCTCCGCGCGCGGGCCGTGGTGGGCGCTCTACCGCTGAGCTACACCCTGGAGCGGGAGGATTCGAACCTCCGCCCTCCCAACCTGGCCCGCAGCTCTGCCGCTGAGCTACGCCCGCAGAGACGCCAGGGACGTGCCCTGGCGTCAACAACCGGCCGCAAGCCGGCGTGGTACCTGTGACGGGATTCGAACCCGCACCAACGTAGGTGGGCTTGGAAAACGCGCTTCCCTGCCGGGGGCTGAGGTTCCCCAACCCGAAGATTTTCGCCTCCAGGCCCGGTCCCGGTGCATCCGCAACCGTCCCACCATGACGCCCGTCCGTTTTCGGGCCGCTCTCTCCTCTTGAGCTACACAGGTTCGTCAGCCGAAGCCGACTCGTGCCGCACGAGGGATTCGAACCCCCAACCTCCCGGACCTGAACCGGGCGCCTCTACCAGTTGGGCTACTGCGGCATGCGAAAGCCCCGACCACGCGGGCCGGGGCTTCGAGGTTGATCAGGCGCCTCGCCCGAAGATCAGCCAAAGGAGTTCGCGCGCACGAGCGCCGCGTTCGCCGGGGCAGAGCGCCCTGATCGTGAGGGCCGTGAAGAGGCAGGCCAGCACTGTGTCTGCACCGGGCAGTAAAGGTGTCATGGCGGCACGCTAGCAGCGTGCAACGCTCTGACGCAAAGTCAGAGTGATCTATGGCAGCATATCCCGAGACTTGCAAAAGGTCAATCTCTGTTCAACCGATGCGGACGAGCATCCTCCGTCTCCGTGCGCCGCCCCTCAGGGGCTCGCCTCCGTCTCCGTGCGCGCTCGTCCAGCCCCTCCGCCCGGCCTCGAACCGGTGCCGTCGCTGTACGACGTCGGCCAGGTCCGAACGCCACCTGGCAGAGGGAAGGCCGGCACGCTCAACCGGGCTCGACCCGGAGGAGAGAGCGGGGAGCGCCAGGGAGCGCAGCCGGCCGCGCGAAGGGGAGAGCGGACACCGCGCCAGTCGCCGGCGTCGCGGTCCTCTTCCCTCCGCACCATAGTTACTGGGTGGCCGTTTGCCCCGGCTCGTCGACAAGGCCTCGTCGGCCGCCGGGGTCCAAAGTGCCGAAAATAGCGCCCTTTTCCTATCTCTCTTAACACGTGTTAGAGAGAATAGAAATAAGGGGTTAGTACGGCACTTTGGACCCTGTTCGGCCCCGGGGAGGGTGCTCGCTCGACGGCTACGCCACTACCGCCCACGTGATCTTCACGCGATGGTGCCCGTCGAACGGCCCCCGACTCGCTGCCTTCGAAATCTCCACCCGGTCGATGGCGAGCCGGAGGAGGTCACGCCGGAGTGAGAGGTCTGCGGCGTCCCACGCCTCACGTGCCGTCTCCTCGTCCATCAGGAAACTGATGTCGATACTCGGGCCTGCGTGCGCACGTAGCGCCTTCTGGGCCTCTTCGACGTCGCGGACAGCGTCCTTCCACGCCGGTTCGAAGAAGCGTGCTGCCGGCCCCTCGTAGAGTCCCGCCCGACGGTCACGAAGCATCCGTTCCATGACGGCTTCCGCAGCTGCCAGGACACCTCTTGCCTCCTCGGCCTCCGCCGTCTCGACCGGCCGCGTCAGAGACGCCCAGCGCTCCGCGACGGTGAGCAGCAGCGGGTCATCCGGCTCCGCTGACGTGAGCCGATCTAGCCACGCCTGGAGGACGAACCGCTCCGCCGGAGGAGCGAAGGCAGTCGCCGGCGCGGGGCACGGAGTGCCGCCTCCGAGACGCGCTCCGCAGGCGTACGAGCGCGATTCACGTGGCATGGCGCGCCCGCAGCCCGCGCACCGCGTGAGGCCGGTCAGAAGGTGTCGTGCGCGTCCCCGTGCCTCGACGTTGACGGGCTTTTTGTGGCCGGCGACCGCGCGGCCTGCCGCTAGACGAAGAGCGTCGCTGACCAGCACGACGCCGACGCGGACGCGCCGTCCCTTCTCGTCGGTGTGGATGATGCCGGGGCCGTTCCCCAGCTTCCGAATCTGCCATCCGCTGTATGCCGGGTTCTGAATCATCCGGTACACCGTGTTCTGGTTCCAGCGGCCTCCCATGGCGGACGGGAAGTCGTCCTGGTCCAGTCCGGCGACGATCTTCCGCAGGCTGTACTTGCCTGACGCCGCCTCCCTGAAGACACGCTGCACGACGCTTGCCTTGGACCCTTTACTGGGGTCATCGGGACAGGCAAGGGAGTCGTCGGCGACAAGCTTGCGTTCCTTGTCTGCTACGAGGCCGTACGGCACCCGGCCGGAGACCCACTGCCCACTGTCCCGCTGGAAGCTCTTGGTGTCCGTGACGCGCTTGGATATGCGCTCCGACTCCTCGCGTGCGTCCTCCGCCCGCCACATGATCATTCGGCGGTGGTCTGGATTCGCGGAGTCCAGCCCGTCTTCCCCGAAGATGATCCGCCCGCCGTTGACCGCCTCCAGGGCTGTCAGTACCGCCAGGGCTCCCATCCTGCTGAAGCGGTCCAGCTTGTAGCACCAGAGCGTGCCGACCTCTCCCGCCGCCAGCGCTGCCAGGGCCCGATCATAGTCCGGTCGCTTGAGCCCCTTGGACGCGCTGATCCGCTCCGTCCAGACCCGGCGGACGATCAGCTCGTTCCAGTCACCCCACTGCCGCCCGCGCGCCTCCTGAGCGTCCGTGGACAGTTCGCCTCGTCGACCGGCCATCTTGACCGACTTCCGCGCAAGGATGTCCATCAAGCGGGACGGGTCCGTTTCGTCGGCTTCCATCTGCGTCATTCTCTGCGTTCTCCCAGGTCATGTCTAGATGCCTAGGTGTTCCACTATCCAAGCAGTGGTAGAAGGGCACGGGGATGCAGATGCGGTCCTGCTCGGTGTAGTCGAGGAGTTCGCCGACGAAGTAGCCGTTGTTGAGGATGTTGTGGTGGGAGAGGGTCGCGCCCTTGGGGAATCCGGTGGTGCCGGAGGTGTACTGGATGTTGATCGGGTCGTCGGGGGCCAACTCCCCCTCCCGCTCGGCGAGTCGGGCCGGATCGGCGGCGCGCCCGGCGGCGCTCACGGCCTCCCACTCCGGGCGCCCGATCAGGAGCACCCGCTCCAACTCGGGGCAGCGGGGCCGGACTTCCTCGATCATCGCGGCGTAGTCGGAGGTCTTGAAGCGCTCGGCGGCGACCAGCAGCCGAATGCCGGACTGCTTCAGCACGTACTCCAACTCGTGCGAGCGGTAGGAGGGGTTGACGTTGACGAGGACGGCGCCGATCTTGGCGGTGGCGTACTGGGTGAGCGTCCACTCGGCGCAGTTGGGCGCCCAGATGCCGACGCGCTCGCCCTTGGCGATGCCCAGCTCCAGCAGCCCGAGCGCCAGCGCGTCCACGTCGGCGCCGAGTTCGGCGTACGTCCAGCGGCGGGCGGTGGGGCGGTCGATCAGCGCGTCGCGCCCGGGGAAGGCGCGCACCGCGCGGTCGAGGTTCTCCCCGATGGTGTCGCCGAGCAGGGGGACGTCCGAGACTCCGGAGGAGTAGCTGCGCGTGGTCGGCACGGTGGTGGGGCTCCTTCGGCGGCGCGGTGTGGAGGGACCATGGTCGCGTTCCGGGCCGTCGGCCGCCACCCCCGAACGGGGGTGCGGACAGGGTGCGGACACGGCTCCGGGGCCGCCCGCCTGGTTCGACGGACGGCCCCGGCGCGCGCGGACTACTCGTTGATGCAGACGTTCCCGAAGGCCGGGTTGGCGATGCCGACCAGGTTCACGCTGTTCCCGCAGATGTTGACCGGGATGTGGATCGGGATCTGGATCTGGTTGCCGGACAGGACCCCGGGCGAACCGAAGGCGACACCGTTCGCGGTCGCGTCGGCGGCGGCGGTGCCGGCTCCGGCGAGGACGGCCACCGCGGCGAGCGCGGTGGCGGCGAGGGTGGTGCGAATACGCATTGCGTCACTCCTTGTAAGGGTGGCGAGAATCCGTGTGACGATCACACTCGCGACCGATCAGACGGGACGGCCTCCGCGCCACGCCGGGATTGGGCGAACGGCGGGCGTGTCGCACCGCCCGCCGCCCCTCCCCCGTCACCCTTCCAGCGCGGCCAACAGCGAGGACGCGGGTACGAGCCCGGGCTCGGCCGCCAGGGCCCGGCGCAGCAGCACCCTGGCCTCGGCCGCCCGCCCGGCCCGCAGCGCCTCCAACGCGGCGTTGTAGTCCATCCGGCCGGAGTAACGCAGACGCACCAGCGCCGTCAGGTCCTCCCCGCAGGAGGGGCAGCGCGGCGACGGCAGGGCGGCCGGCACCCGGCAGGCGGGGCAGGCCACCTCCACGGGTTCGACAGGCTCCACGGGCTCGACGGACAGCGGCTGCGCGCTCATCGCGGCCCCGCCTCCTCCGGACGGACCGGCCCCAGCGACTCGGCCGTCGGCTCGGCACCCAGCTCCCGCTGCGCCTGCGCGTACAGCTCCAGCAGCGCCGACATGTGCCGGTTGACCTCCTCCATGTTCGGCGCCTCCACCGCGTCGTCCAGACCGCGCAGGTGCGCCATGATCCGCTGGGCCAGGGCCGGGGAGACCATGTTCTGCGTCACGTAGACGTTGCACATGGTCAGCATCCGGAAGGTGTGCCCCAGCGAGTCGCACAGCTCGTCCGCCCGCTGGGCCGCGCGCATCGCGCCCTCCCAGTCGGCGGCCTCCCGGCGCAGCCGCAGCTCGGCGGCCACCGAGCGCAGCCGGTCCAGGTCGCTCGGATCGAGGTGCTTCTCGCAGTAGTGGATGAACAGGCTCAGGTACGCCTCCGAACCGCGCACCCAGCGCTGGGCCCGCAGCTGGCGCTGCGCCCGCTCCAGCGCCTCGTCCACCGAGCCTCCGCGTGACTGGCCGGCCGCCAGGTCGTCCAGGGTCTCCATCAGCCGCTGCGCCTCGCGCTTCTCGGCCTCGGTCAGCTCGCTGCCCCACTTGTCGGTGAAGGACTCGATCTGCCGCTGCTGCTCCTCGACCTGCACCTTCAACTCGGGGTCGAGGGTCGCGCGTTCGAGCTTGACGGTCTTCTCCGCGCCTCCCTGGATGCGCACCGACAGGGTGATGGTGCGGTCCCGGTCGAGGCCGAAGGCGACGTCCACCGGGATGCGGCCTCCGAGGCTCTCGGGCAGCCGCAGGGTCAGGTGACCGATCAGCTCGTTCTGCTGGGCGATCTCGTACTCGCCCTCGTAGACGGCGACTTCGAGCCGCTGGCGGCCGCTGCCGGAGACGGTGAACTCCCGGCTGACGGGCGAACTCGTGGGGTAGCTGGTGTTCTTGGGGATGATCACGGCGAGCCGGCCGTCGTTCAACTCGATGCCGAGGTTCTTCGGGGTGATGTCGAACGGGTTGGTGACCTGCATCAACTCCCCGCAGCCCGTGCAGACTTCGCTGCCCGGCGGATTGACCGTCGAGCAGGCGGCGCACCGCAGGCCCACGTCCTCGGCGGCGGTGGAGGCCACCCTCGTGCTCCCCGGGGCGGCGGAGTTGAGCGGCTCGCCGCACAGCTCGCAGGCGGTGACCCCGGGGGCGGAGGGGGTGCCGCAGCGCGGGCAGTTGCCGCCGTGGACGACGGCGGTGGCCTGCGTCTGCTTCGGGATCGCCGAGGCCGAACCGCCCAGCTCCAGACCGCACTTGGGGCAGGCGGAGGCCTCCGCGTCCACCGGCAGGTGGCAGCCGGCGCAGGAGACGCGCTCGCCGCCGAGCAGGGAGGTCGCGCAGTTGGCGCAGTTGGAGGCCGAGAGGTCCCCCGGCGCCCGGCACTCGGGGCACTCCACCTCCCCGACCAGCGCCGACTGCACGGCCGCACCCAGCGCCACGCACTGCATCGGGTTGACCCCGCGCCGGATGCGGCGCGGGCCGAACACCTCGCCCAGGCGCCGCGCGACCAGCGGGATCGAGGTCGAGCCTCCGACCAGCACCACCTCGTCGATGTCGCCCACCGTCAGGTTGGCCTGCATGATCGCCTTGTGGGTGAGCTCGATGGTGCGCTCGATCCGCGCCTCGATCAGCTCCTCGAAGCGGGCCCGCTCGAACTCCGTCTCCAGCACCAGCTGCCCGGCGCCGAGGCCGGGCAGGATGACCTCGGAGGCTTCCTGGTTGGACAGCTCGATCTTGACGGTCTCGGCGGTGGAGGCGATCTTGGGCCGGTCCCGCAGATCGGGCTGGTACTCGGAGCCGTACTCCTCGCGGATGTCCTCCAGCAGGGCGTTGGTGATCGCCCGGTCGAAGTCGTCGCCGCCGAGCAGGTTGTCGCCCTCGATGCCGAGCACCGAGACGGAGCCGGGCACCAGCAGCAGGATGGAGATGTCGAAGGTGCCGCCGCCGAGGTCGTAGACCAGCACGGTCCTGCCCTCGTCGCCGCTCTCACTGGTGATCCCGTACGCGAGGGCGGCCGCCGTCGGCTCGTTGATGACCCGCAGCACGTGCAGGCCCGCCATCCGGCCCGCCTCCTGGGTGGCCGCGACCTGCCGCTCGCCGAAGTAGGCGGGGACGGTGATCACCGCGCGGTGGAACGGCTCGCCGAGGCGCTGCTCGGCGTCCTCCTTGAGACGGCGCAGGATGATCGCGGAGATCTCGATCGGGGTGTACGAGCGGCCGTTGAACCAGACGTTGACGTCGCCGTCCGTCCCCGCCGTGACCTTGTAGTCCACCTCCTTGAGGGCGGCCTGGACCTGCGGGTCCTTGAACTTGCGGCCCATGAAGCGCTTGACCGAGCGGATCACGTTGGCGCCGTCGATCGCGATGCGGCTCCGCGCGGTGGAGCCCACCAGCAGCTCGCCCTTGCGGCCGCTGCCGACCACGGAGGGCGTGCCCTCCTGGTTCTGCCGGTTGAAGATGATCTCCGGCTCACCCCGGCGCAGGTGCGCGACCACGGAGTTGGTGGTTCCCAGGTCGATGCCGAGCGTGCGGTACATGTCGTTCCCCTCTTGCCCCTCGTGGTCCGGCTACTTCTTGTGCTTGCGCGCCGCCCGGGACCGCGCCCGCGGCTGGGCCCGCCTCACCCGCGCGGCGGCGGGCGGCCCGGGCGGCTCGATCCGTACGGGCTCCGCGGGCGGGTCCGGCTCCGCGACCCCCACGGACTCCGACTCCACGGACTCCGACTCCACGGACTCCGGCTCCACGGACTCCGGCTCCGCATCCGGCGCCGCCGCAACCACCACCTGCGCCCGCCGCAGCACCTCGTCCCGCCAGAAGAACCCGGTGACCACCGTCCGCACGACCGTCTCCGGCTCCACGCCCGGCCGCGCCTCGGCGCCGACGATCTCCGCCGTCCTCGGGTCCGCCTCCCGGCCGTCCAGCCGCATCGGCTTCACCTCGGCCTTGGCGAGCCGCCCGAGCAGCATCCGCCGCGTGGCCTCGATCCCCTCCCCCCGCCCGAGCGCCACCAGCTCCCGGTCGAGCGCCAGGGCCGCGAGCGCGTCGTCCACCGCGACCAGCGCGCCGAGCAGTTCGCGTTGCTCCTCCCGCGCCTCGCGCTCGACCCGCTTGACCTTCCCGTCCAGCAGCGAGGCCCGCAGCAGCAACCGCGAGAAGTGCTCGGCCAGGTCGACCCCCTCGATCCCGGGCGGGATCTCCAGCGGCTCCCGGCCCTCCAGCAGGGCGTCGGTCGGTGGTGCCTCGGTCATCAGGCTCCTCTCATGGATGCCTCCGGCCTCGGCCGGAGGAAGAAGTGAATCTGCCGCGCAGCGGGTAGGGGAAAGCCCCTTCGCCCTTCGGGCGAACCGGCCCCCTCGGCTTGCGGTCGCCCGTGGCTCACTCGCTGACGGCGTACCGTGTGACCCATGACCAGTCAGGTGAAGCGAGCGTTCAAGTTCCGCTTCTATCCGACCGATGCGCAGGCGGCTGAGCTGTCGCGCACGTTCGGATGCGTGCGCAAGGTCTACAATCTGGCGTTGCAGGCCCGTACGGAGGCGTGGCAGCAGCGCCAGGAACGGGTCGGCTACAACATCACCAGCGCCATGCTGACGGCATGGAAGAAGACCGAGGATCTGGCCTATCTCTCCGAGGTGTCGTCGGTTCCGTTGCAGCAGACGCTGCGGCATCTGCAAGGCGCGTTCACCAACTTCTGGGCCAGGCGCTGCAGTTACCCGACGTTCAAGTCCCAGAAGAAGTCCCGCAGGTCCGCCGAGTACACGTCCAGCGCGTTCCGGTTCCGAAACGGCGAGCTGACCTTGGCGAAGATGGCGGAGTCGCTGGCGATCGTGTGGTCCCGTCCCCTTCCGCGAGGAAGTACGCCGACGACAGTGACCGTGTCGCAGGACAGCGCGGGCCGCTGGTTCGTCTCTCTGCTGTGCGACGACCAGCCCACACCGATGCCCGCCACCGATGCCGTTGTCGGGCTCGACGCGGGGATCACCTCGCTGCTCACCCTGTCCCGTCCGGTCGGCACACTGACCGACGGACAGGGGAAGATCCGTAACCCCCAGCACGAACGCAAGGACCGCGCGCGCCTCGCGAAGGCTCAGCGGTGCCTGTCCCGCAAGACGAAGGGCAGCAACAACCGGGCCAAGGCCCGGCTCAAGGTCGGCCGGGCGCACGCCCGAATCGCGGACCGCCGCAGGGACTTCCTGCACAAGGTCACCACCGCTCTCGTTCGTGAGAACCAAACGATCGTGATCGAGGACCTGTCGGTTCGGAGCATTCTCAGGAACCGCACGCTGGCCCGCGCCGTGTCGGACGCGTCGTGGTCGGAGCTGCGGAGCATGCTGGAGTACAAGACACGGTGGTACGGGCGGGACCTGGTCGTGATCGACCGCTGGTTTCCCTCCTCCAAGCTGTGCTCGGCCTGCGGCACCCTGCGAGGCAGGATGCCGCTGAACGTCCGCGAGTGGACGTGCGGATGCGGGACGCCCCACGATCGGGACGTGAACGCGGCGAAGAACATCCTGGCCGCCGGACTGGCGGTTGCAGCCTGTGGAGACGGTGTCAGACCTCAACGGAGCACTCCGGGCGGGCAGTCGTCGATGAAGCAGGAAGTTGTCCCACCGCAGCGCACACACGCAGCGGCTCAGTCGCGAGACTGAGGGGAATCCCCTCCTCCGGGAAGGGGAGGAAGTCAATCCGGCACCTCGATCTGCGGGAGGACGGACAGGTCGGCCGCGTAGCGGGCGGGGACGGGCGGCTCGGGGTCGGCGGCCGGTGGCGTCAACTCCACGAAGTCCGCAGCGAGTTCCCCGCGATGGAGGGCGAGCAGGGCGGAGGCCGGCGGCAGCGGCGGGCGGTCGATGGTCAGCAGCGGCTCCGCGAGGGCGGGCGCCAGCAACTCGGCTGCCCGGTCGACGGGTTCGGGCGGCAGCGGCTGCTGGAGGTCGAGCTCCAGCCGCCGGTCGGGGTTGCGCAGCAGCGCGGCGGCTTCCTGGATCTGCTGGCGGGTGTGGCGGGCCGCCTTGATCGCCGGCCCGACGGCGAGGTTGATCTCCCGGACTCCGGCCGTGAGCGGGATGCCCAGGATCTCGTACGGCGAGGGTTCGTGCAGTGGCATGACGGGCTGTCTCTCTCCTCACGACAGTGGCGGGACGGACGCGGCACTCCGGGTACGACGACGGGGGGTGCCCGCGCGGTTGCCGTCAGCGCAGGGCGTTGATCCGCGCTTCCAGGGCGCGCAGCTCGAAGTCGTTCGGGCTGTGCTGCACGGCCTTGCGGATGGCCGACCGGGCCTTGGCGAGGCTGCGCGCGTTGGCGAGCTGGACGGCGAACGAGCTGTAGACGACGCCGAGTTCGCCGTTCAGCTTCGCCGTGTCCTCCGGGCTGCGGGAGAGCGCGAGCGCCTCCTCCAGCAGCCGGACGGCCTCGCCGTACCGGCGTGCCTCGAAGTGTCCGATGGCCTCGCCGCGCCAGACGCTGACCATCAGGCGGCGGACCTCGGGCGAGTCGTCGTAGGACTTGGCCATCTGGAGCATGGCGGCCTGGAGGGTGAAGGAGTCGTCCTGCATGGCGTCCAGGACGTGGTTGGCGAGCATCACGGAGATCCGGCGCGGGGCCTCGCGGGTGACGTCGCCCTCCCATTCGGGGTCGGCGTGCAGGGATTCCGCCATCCGGGCGAGCGCGCGGTCGCGGTCGCCGGTGAAGGCGGCGGTGCGGGCGAGGACGCGCAGGACGAAGGCGAGGCCCACGCGGTGGTCGGGGTCGGGGTTGAGGGTGATGAGCTCGCGCCAGCGCTCGGCGGCCTCCTCCAGCTCCGCCTGGGGGGCGTCGGGGCGGCTGAGCTGGCCGGCCCGGTTGCCGAGGGCGGCCTCCAGGAAGTGCTGGGCGGTCGGATCACCGGGGCTGAGCTCCATGCTCCTGCGGAGCAGGCCGATGGCGCGGGGGTAGTCCTTGTCCTCGTTGTTGATCTTCCGGGCCCACTGGGCGTAGGTGGCGCCGAGGTCCCCGCGCACCTCGGGGTCGTCGGGGGCCAGCGCGTGGGCCCGCTCCAGGAGTTCGGCCGCGCCCCGCTGGTCGTCGACGGTGCTCTTGAGCAGGGCCCGGGCGGCGCGGACGCCGGATTCGGCGGCGACGGCGGCCGTGTCGGCGGGCAGCGTGAAGCCGGGGACGCCGGCGGCGCGGGTGAGGCAGTCCAGCGCCTCCGTCCAGTCCTGGTTGCGGTGGTGGGCGCGGGCCTGGTCGAGGAGGCAGGCGCCGAGCAGGAGGTTCCAGGCGGGGCCGCGGCGGTCCTCGGGCACGGCGTCCAGGGCGGCGACGGCGGCGGCCTGGCGGCCCTGGAGCAGCAGGTAGCGCTGCGGGCCGAGATCGTCGAAGAGGGCGAGGGCGCGGATCGCCTCCGAGGAGCCGACGCCGCTCGGGCGCCGCCAGGAGCCGACGGACCGGGCGAACCAGGCGGCCCAGTCGGGGAGTTCGGGGCGCAGGCGCAGCAGGCCGTCCAGCGTGGGGCCGATGGCGAGGGTGCGTTCGGGGCGGCCTGGCGGGGCGAGGGTCGCCTCGGCGCGGGCGAAGACGTCGGCGCAGTGCGCCTCGATGCCCAGGCGCAGCGTCCAGGCGGTGACCTCGTCGCCGCTGCGGCCGGCGGCCCGGTCGAGGGCGCGCAGGTCCTCGCGGAGGCGGTCGGTGAGGGCGGTGCGGGCGGCGGCGAGGCGCTGGGGGTCGGGGGTGCGGCCGGTGGTGCGGGCGGACTCCGCCCACAGTTCGGGCAGGTGGAGGGCGGCGACGAGGCAGCCGAGGGTCCAGGCCCAGGTCTCGTCCGTACCGTCGGCGGCCTCGGCGGCGGCGAGCCGGTAGCCCGCCAGGCCGGTGGCGTGCAGCAGCCGGGGGTGGGCCGGGTCCCGGAGGAGGAGGGCGCGGTAGGCCTCGAAGGCCTCCCGGTGGCGGCCCCGGACGGCGTGCTGGTGGGCCTCGTGCTCGGCGAGCAGGCCGAGGGTGGCGGCGGCCCGGGGCCGGTCGGGGGCGAGGAGGAGACACTGGCGCAGGTCGGCGGCGGCCTGCCCGGGGCGGCCTTCGGCGAGGGCGGCCCCGGCCCGGCGCAGCAGCAGGGCGGCGCGGGCGGCCCCGGCATCTTCGGGCAGCTCGGCCAACGCGTCGTCCAGGCGGCCGAGTTCGGCCCTGAGCAGTGCGAGGTCCAGGCGTACGGGCGCGGCGGCGGGGCTGTCGCCGAGGGCCTGCGCCCAGGCGGCGAGGACGGGTTCGGCCTGCGCGGGGGCGCCGGCGCGGCGGGCGCAGTCGAGGACGGCGCGCAGGGCGGGGGCGGCGCACAGGACGCAGCGCGGGGCGGCGGTGCCGGCGGGGGCGAACAAGCGGGCGCCCTCGCGGCCGCAGCCGCCGCAGGCGCCGTCCGTACGGGTGCCGGCGGCGGTCAGGAAGTGCCGGTACCAGTCCAGGGCGCCGCTCCAGTTGCCGGCCCGTTCGGCGAGCAGGGCGCGCAGCCGGGCGAGCGACGGGTCGCCGTCCGGGGCGGGGGTGAGCGGGGCGAGCAGGGAGACGGTCTGCACCGGACTGCCGGTGAGCAGGGCGGCGGCGGCGAGGTGGTAGCGGTCGCGCAGGGAGTGGGCGGCGTCGAGGAGGGCGGGGACGGCGCGGGCGTCGCCGCCGGCGAGGGCGAGGGCGGCGCGCAGCCGGGCCTGGCGGTGGGTGTGGGCGCCGGGCAGGCCGTCGGCGAGGGCGAGGGCGGCGGCGGCCCGTTCACGGGGTTCGGGCTGGTCGCGGCCGGTGAGCAGCAGGTCGGCGGCCTCGCGCAGGGCGGCCTCGCGCAGGTTGGCGCGGTGGCCGGGGTCGGCGGGGTGCTCGGTGGCGGCCTGCTGCCACAGGGTGCGGGCGGCGGCCGGGTCGGTGGCCAGGCGGGTGCGGGCGAGGCGGTCGCGGGCGCGGGCGCGGTGGGCGCGCAGGTCGTCCCCGTCCAGGGCCTGCCAGTGGGCGAGGGCGCCGGCCGGGTCGCCCTGGCGGGCGCGGGCGAGGCCGTGGTGGAAGGCGGCGATGCGGGCCCAGCGGGAGCCGCGGTCGGTGTCGGCCTCGTCGCGCAGCACGGGTTCGGCCTCGGCGGGCCGCCCGGCGGCGAGCAGGGCGGCGCCGAGGCGGACGCGGGCGGGGCGCCAGTCGGGGGCCTGGGCGAGGCCGGCGCGGTAGTCGGCTGCGGCCTCGGCGGGGCGCTCGGCGCGTTCGTGGACGAGGGCGAGGCCGAACCGGGCCGGGGCGAAGGCGGGTTGGAGGGTGAGGGCGGCGCCGAACTCGGCGCGGGCCTGGTCGTCGGCGCCGAGCAGCAGGGCGAGGCGGCCGAGGGCGTAGCGGGGGCGGGGGTCGGTCGGGCCTTCCGCGGCGGCCGCGGCGAGGTCGGCCCAGGCGGTGTCGGTGGTGCCGAGCCGCTGGCGGGCCAGGCCCCGGAACAGCAGGCCGTCGGTGCGCAGCGCGAGGCCCCGGCCCCAGGGGGAGGGCTCGCCGGGGCCGCGTCGCAGGGCCTCGTCGAAGGCGGCGACGGCGGCCTCGTCGCGGTGCAGGCCGTACAGCGCGGCGCCCCAGCGGAACCAGAGTTCTCCGCTGCCGCCGGGGGCGGTGGCGGCGAGCAGCTGCTCGGCCTCGGCGGCGCGGTCGGTGCGGCGCAGCCGGTCGGCGCGGGCGAGGACGGGCCAGTCCTGGCCGGGCAGGGCGGCGAGGGCGCGGGCGGTGGCCTCCTCCTGCTGCTCGGGCGATCCGTCGCGGCAGCGCTGCTGCAGCCAGGTGCGGACGCGGTCGACGCCTGCCTCCTCACCGGGCTCGGCACCGGCGGCGGCGACGGCCTGGAGGAGGGCCAGCACCGGGGCGAGGTCGCCGGAGGCGATGCCCTCCTCGGCGAGGCGGTGCAGCGCAGGGCGGGGCACCTGCCGGGCGGGGTCGGAGAGCAGGGGGAAGGCCTCGCGGTGCAGGGCGAGGACGGCCTGCTGGTCGCCGGTGGGGGCGGTGGCCTCCGCCTGCCCCAGCAGGGCGAGTCCGCGCTGCGGGCGCAGGGCCTCGGGGCCGTCGGCGAGCCGCGCCGCGAGGCGGGCGAAGCGCCGCCGCGCCGGGGCGGCCTTGCCGGCGGACAACCGGGCGGCCGCGGCGGCGAGTTCGGACTCCACCGCCTGGGCGTCGAGCGTGCGCCTGCGGCGGGTGAGGACGAGGGCCGCCGCACCGGCCAACGCCACCACCACGATCACCAGCACCGCGAGCTGCGCCATCCATCGCCCCCATTGCGTTCGGAAGTCACCCCGTCCCATGATCAACAGGCCCCCGCGGACCATGGGTTGACGTCTGTTCGTGATGTTGCTCGGGCGCCATCAGAATAGGCCCTCCACCGGACGGACGGGCAGGATCGCGCACTATCCTGGTCAGCGCATCAGCAGCGCATCGTGAGTGGTGAAGAGGCGTCGGGGGGCGCGTGTCCGGTTCGCGTCGGGTGGCCAGGGAGGGCGGCGTCCGGCTGCGGCTGCCCGCCGGGGGCGCCTCGCGGCGGGCCCGCTGGTGGCGGCCGACGCTGCGCCCGGCGACGCGGGTGGCGCTGGCGATGGGCGACGACTGGCGGCTGTGCCTGGCGGCGGTCGTGGAGGGCGAGCTGCAGGTGTGGCAGGAGGACGCGGCCTACCGGTGGCAGGCGGTGGAGCCGGCGCAGGGCTGAGGCCGCCGTTCGGGAGTGTCGGCCGGGCGCGAAACGCGTCCGCTGGAGTGGACCTCGCGGGTAACCGGGGGACCTGTGAGCGGGTCGCCCGGTTCGTGGTGCGCGGGAGACGGAGACTCACACGGCCATTGCGCTGCTCATATGATTAGAGGCCTAACGTGAGACCACGTCAGCAGACCGCAGAGTCCCCAAAACCTCCCGGACGCCCGAGACCTCCGCGAAGAAGACGGTTCAGCCGGGCCCTGGGGCTCGTCCTGGCCGCGGCCCTCACCCCCTTCGCCCTCACCGTCGCCCCCACCCCGGCCCAGGCGGCCACCCTCCCGGGAGGACTGGGCCCGTGCCTCGGCGCGGACTGCCCGGCGGTCTTCCCGCCCGTCAACAACGGCCCCTTCGCCGGGCGGGACGCCGGCATCGACATCTTCGTCGGCGGCGACTTCGCCGTACGGGGCACCGCCGCGGAGGCCGAGGGCCATGTGGTGACCCTCGGCAACTTCGACATGAACAAGGCCACGACCGGCGGCCTCGCCTACAACATCGGCATCGTGGGCGTCGGCTCCCGCGTCCCGCCGCCGGACGGCGCCGACTTCCTGACCACCGGCGGCAACGTCACCGTGGCCCCCGGCCAGCGGCTGCTCGCGGACGGCGGCGTCGTGCGCCACGCCGGAGCGGCCTCCGGCACCATCACCGGCACGGTCGTCCAGGACAGCCAGGCCGTCGCCGCCTACATGCCGCTGCGCACGCAGCTCCAGTCCGCGAGCCAGTGCTACGCCGGTGTCGGCACGCCCCGCCCCGCGACCGGGACCGCCGTCAACCAGGGCTTCCAGACCCTGTTCACGGGCGACGGGACCTCGGCCCTCCAGGTCTTCAACGTCGACTTCGACCTGACCTCCGGCACCGGGGGCCAGCAGGGCGTCGTCTTCGCCGGCATCCCCGCGAACGCGACGATCCTGATCAACCTGGTCGGCGGCGCCCGCACGATCAGCACGTTCAGCGGGAGCCTGAGCGACACGGACCCCTGGAACCAGCTGCGCGACCACATCCTGTGGAACTTCCCGACGGCCTCCACCGTCACGCTCACCGGCACCGGCCAGTTCCAGGGCAGCGTGCTCATCGGCAACCCGGCCAGCGCCGCCACGATGAACCTGCCCGGCCTGAACGGACGGTTCTTCACCACCGGCTCGCTGACCCACACCTCCGGCGGCTCGGGCGGCAACGGCACCGAGTTCCACGCCTACCCCTTCAACGGCGACCTCCCCGACTGCGGCAGCGCGCCGGCGCCGACCGCCTCCACCACGGTGACGAAGGTCGACGCCGCCACCAGCCAGCCGCTGGCCGGAGCCGTGTTCCAGCTCTGGCGCGAGACCAACGGCATCGCCGGCCTCCAGACCGACGGGACCACCCCCGACACCAAGGTCGGCGCCCCCTGCACCACGCCCGCCACCGGCGTCTGCTCCACGACCGGCCTCCCCCTGGGCACGTACTACTGGCAGGAGACCGCGCCGCCGCCCGGCTACGACCTCCCGAACCCGGCGGTGACGCAGGTCGTCCTGGACACCGACGGGCAGAACGTCGCGGTGACGGCCGCGGACACCAGGACCCCGGTCCAGGAGACCGGCTCCACCAGCGTCACGAAGGTGGACGCCGCCACAGGCCAGCCGCTGGCCGGAGCCGTGTTCCAGCTGTGGCACGAGACCAACGGCGTCCCCGGCCTCCAGACCACCGGCCCCAACCCCGACACCGCCGTCGGCTCCCCCTGCACCACCCCCGCCACCGGCGTCTGCTCGGCGGACACCCTGCCGCTCGGCACCTACTACTGGCAGGAGACGGCGGCGCCGCCCGGCTACCAGCTGCCCGAACTCAACGTGACCACCGTGGTGCTGGCCACCAACGGGCAGCACGTCGACGTCACGGTGGACGACGCCAAGACCGCCGCCCCGACCGGCTCGACCACCGTCACCAAGGTCGACGCCGCCACCGGCCAGCCCCTCGCGGGCGCCGTGTTCCAGCTCTGGCACGAGACCAACGGCGTCCCCGGCCTCCAGACCACCGGGCCGAATCCGGACACCGCCGTCGGCTCCCCCTGCACCACCCCCGCCACCGGCCAGTGCTCCGCCGACGGGCTCCCGCTCGGCACCTACTACTGGCAGGAGGTCTCCGCCCCCAACGGCTACGACCTGCCCGAGCTCAACGTGACCACCGTGGTGCTGGACAGCAACGGGCAGACCGTCGGTGTCACCGTCGAGGACGCCAGGACCGCCGCCCCGACCGGCTCCACCACCGTCACCAAGGTCGACGCCGCCACCGGCCAGCCCCTCGCGGGCGCCGTCTTCCAGCTCTGGCACGAGACCAACGGCATCCCCGGCCTCCAGACCACCGGCCCCAACCCCGACACCGCCGTCGGCTCCCCCTGCACCACCCCCGCCACCGGCCAGTGCTCCGCCGACGGGCTCCCGCTCGGCGTCTACTACTGGCAGGAGACGGCGGCGCCGCCCGGCTACGACCTGCCCACCCCCGCCGTGACGACCGTCGTCCTCGACGAGAACGGGAAGCACGTCGCCGTGACGGTCACGGACAGCAGGACCGCCACCCCGACCGGCTCCACCACCGTCACCAAAGTCGACGCCGCCGACGGCCGGCCCCTCGCGGGCGCCGTCTTCCAGCTGTGGCACGAGACCAACGGCATCCCCGGCCTCCAGACCACCGGCCCCAACCCCGACACCAAGGTCGGCACCCCGTGCGTCACCCCGGCGAACGGCCAGTGCTCGGCGGACAACCTCGCGCTGGGCACCTACTACTGGCAGGAGACGGCCGCTCCCGGCGGCTACGACCTGCCCGACCCCGCCGTGACCGCCGTCGTCCTCGACGCCAACGGGCAGCACGTCGCCGTCACCGTCAAGGACTGCAGGACCGCCACCCCGACCGGCTCCACCACCGTCACCAAGGTCGACGCCGCCGACGGCCGGCCCCTGGCCGGAGCCGTCTTCCAGCTGTGGCACGAGACCAACGGCGTCCCCGGCCTCCAGACCGACGGCCCCAACCCCGACACCAAGGTCGGCGCCCCCTGCACCACGCAGGCGGACGGCGTCTGCTCGGCCGACAACCTGCCGCTGGGCACCTACTACTGGCAGGAGGTCTCCGCCCCCGACGGCTACCAGCTGCCGGACCAGCCGGTGACCACCGTCGAGCTGACCGCCGACTGCCCGTGCGCCGCGATCACGGTGGAGGACACCAAGTGCCCGCCCGAGCAGGGCCCGCACAAGCCGTGGCCGCACAAGCCCTGGCCGCACAAGCCGTGGCTGCCGCACCTGCCGTACGGCCTCGGGCACGAGCTGCCGGGATGGCCTGACCGCGACGTCCTGCACGCGGCCGCGTAGGAGCCCCGCTCCTCCGGCCGACGACAGGGCCCCGGAACCCTCGACGGGTTCCGGGGCCTCGTTGTCCGGCCGACTGCGGCCGTCTGGGACAGGTCCTAGCGGAAGCGGCGCAGCCGGAGGCTGTTGCCGACCACGAAGACCGAGGAGAAGGCCATCGCGCCGCCCGCGATCATCGGGTTGAGCAGGCCGGCCGCCGCCAGCGGCAGGGCCGCGACGTTGTAGCCGAAGGCCCAGAACAGGTTGCTCTTGATGGTGCCGAGCGTGCGGCGGGAGAGGCGGATCGCGTCCGCCGCCGTCCGCAGGTCGCCGCGGACGAGGGTGAGGTCCGCGGCCTCGATGGCCGCGTCCGTCCCGGTGCCCATGGCGAGGCCCAGGTCGGCCTGGGCGAGGGCGGCAGCGTCGTTGACGCCGTCGCCGACCATGGCGACGACCCGGCCCTCGGCCTGGAGGCGCTTGACGGTGTCGACCTTGTCCTGGGGCATGACCTCGGCGATCACGTGCTCCGGGTCGATGCCGACCTCGGCGGCCACCGCCTCCGCCACCGCCCGGTTGTCACCGGTCAGCAGCACCGGGGTGAGGCCCAGGCGGCGCAGTTCCGCGACGGCCTCGGCGCTGGTGGGCTTCACCGCGTCGGCGACCTCCAGCACGGCCCGCGCCTCGCCGTCCCAGCCGACCGCGATCGCCGTACGCCCCGCGGCCTCGGCGGCGGCCTTGGCCTCGGACAGCCCGGCGGGCAGGTACTGCGACCACTCGGTGAGCAGCGCCTCCCGGCCCGCGACCACCGCGTGCCCGTCCACGACGCCCTGGACGCCCAGGCCGGGGACGTTCTCGAAGCCCTCGACGGCCGGGAGTTCGCCGGCCTTGGCGGCGGCGGAGGCTATCGCCCGGGCGATCGGGTGCTCGGAGGCGTGCTCCAGGGCGCCGGCCAGGCGCAGGGCCTCGGCCTCGGTGACGCCCTCGGCGGTGTGGACGGCGAGGAGTGTCATCTGCCCGGTGGTGACGGTGCCGGTCTTGTCGAGGACGATGGTGTCGACCTTGCGGGTGGACTCCAGGACCTCGGGGCCCTTGATGAGGATGCCGAGCTGGGCGCCGCGACCGGTGCCGACCATCAGGGCCGTCGGGGTGGCCAGGCCGAGGGCGCAGGGGCAGGCGATGATCAGCACGGCGACGGCGGCGGTGAAGGCGGCCGTCCAGCCCTCGCCGGTGCCCAGCCAGTAGCCCAGGGTGGCCACGGCGAGGGTGATCACGACGGGGACGAAGACGGCGGAGATCTTGTCGGCGAGGCGCTGGGCGGCGGCCTTGCCGTTCTGGGCGTCCTCGACGAGCTTCGCCATCCGGGAGAGCTGGGTGTCGGCGCCCACGCGGGTGGCCTCGACGACCAGGCGGCCGCCGGCGTTGACGGTGGCGCCGGTGACGGCGTCACCCACACCGACCTCGACGGGGACGGACTCGCCCGTCAGCATCGAGGCGTCCACGGCCGAGGCGCCCTCGACCACGACGCCGTCGGTGGCGATCTTCTCGCCGGGGCGGACGAGGAACCTGTCCCCCACGGCGAGTTCGGCGATCGGCACGAGCACCTCGGCGCCGCCGCGCAGCACCGTCACGTCCTTCGCGCCCAGCTCCAGCAGCGCCTTGAGGGCGGCCCCGGCGGTGCGCTTGGACTTCGCCTCGAAGTAGCGGCCGGCCAGGATGAAGGCGGTGACGCCGGCCGCCGCCTCCAGGTAGATGTTGGAGGAGCCGTCGCTGCGGGCGATGGTGAACTCGAAGCCGTGCCGCATGCCCGGCATCCCGGCGTCGCCGAAGAACAGCGCCCACACGGACCAGAGGAACGCGGCGCCGGTGCCGAGGGAGACCAGGGTGTCCATGGTCGCGGCGCCGTGCCGGGCATTGGTCCAGGCGGCGCGGTGGAACGGCCAGGCCGCGTACGTCACGACCGGGGCGGCGAGGGTGAGCGAGAGCCACTGCCAGTTGTCGAACTGGAGGGCCGGGACCATCGCCATCGCGATCACCGGGACGGCGAGGGCGAGGGCGGTGAACAGCCGCTGGCGCAGCGGGGCGAGCTCGTCGGCCGGTTCGGGCTCCTGCGCCGTGCTGGAGGCCGCCGGTGGCTTGGGAAGGGCGGCGGTGTAGCCGGTGGCCTCGACGGTGGCGATCAGGTCGGCGACCTCGACGGCGCCGTCGAAGCTGACCTTCGCCTTCTCGGTGGCGTAGTTGACGGTCGCGGAGACCCCGTCCATCCGGTTGAGCTTCTTCTCGATGCGGGCCGCGCACGAGGCGCAGGTCATTCCGCCGATCGAGAGTTCCACCTCCGTGGAGGCGGGAGTCTGCGTGGTCATCGTCGCTCCTCGTGACGTCCGGGCCGCACTCGTGACCGATACCTCGGAGGGGTACCGGGCGGCGCTGGGTCCATTTATACCCCCGAGGGGTATCGATCGCAAGGCTTCGCCGATACCCCCTGGTGGTATTTTTCGGACCCCGGAATCGCTTGACTTGATACCCCCAAGGGGTATTCACTCAAGGCGTCGGACAGCAGGACACCCGCCGAAACCACCGAGGAGGACCGCATGACCGGCTACCACGACGACAAGGACCAGCTCCTGCGCAGGCTGCGCCGCGTGGAGGGCCAGGTCCGCGGCCTCCACCGCATGGTCGACGAGGACACCTACTGCATCGACGTCCTCACCCAGGTGTCGGCCGCCACCAAGGCCCTCCAGTCCGTGGCCCTCAGCCTGCTCGACGCGCACCTCTCGCACTGCGTCCGCTCGGCCATCGCCGACGGCGGGAGCGAGGCGGACGGCAAGGTCGCCGAGGCCTCCCAGGCCATCGCCCGCCTGATGCGCGCCTGACCCCCTGCATCGACACCTCCAGCTTCGACACCTCCAGCTTCGATACCCCCCACCCCTACCCTCAGAGGAGCACCGCCATGAAGACCGCCCTGCGCGTCACCGCCTTCACCCTCGGCCTCACCGCCGCCTTCGGCCTCGCCCTCGGCGTCGGCCACGCGGCCGGCCCCGGCGGCAAGCCCGCCCCGGCCGGACACGGCGGACACGAGGAGCACGCCGCCGGTCACGCCGGTCACGCCGACGCCGCCCCCGGCGGGCTCCAGGTCTCGGAGCGCGGCTACACCCTCAGCCTCGACAACCCCTTCGTCACCGCCGGAGGCACCACCGACCTGCGCTTCCGCATCCTCGGCCCGGACGGCCACCCTCTCACCGCCTACCAGCAGCAGCACGAGAAGGAACTGCACCTCATCGTCGCCCCGCGCGACCTCTCCACCTTCCAGCACCTCCACCCCACCCGCGCCGAGGACGGCACCTGGAGCGCCACCACCGCCGTCCCGGCCGCCGGGGAGTACCGGGTCTTCGCCGACTTCCTCCCGATCGGCGAGTCCGAGGGCCTCACCCTCGGCGCCGACCTCCACGCCACGGGCGACCTGCGCCCCGCCCCACTGCCCGAGACCGGCCGCAGCGTCGACGTCGACGGCTACACCGTGACCCTCGACGGGGACCTCACCCCCGGCGCCGGCGGCGAACTCACCCTCGCCGTCAGCAAGGACGGCCGCCCCGTCACCGACCTCCAGCCCTACCTCGGCGCCTACGGCCACCTCGTCGCCCTGCGCGCCGGCGACCTCGCCTACCTCCACGTCCACCCCGAGAGCACCACCCCCGGCCCCGGCATCACCTTCCACGCCACCGCCCCCAGCGCGGGCAGCTACCGGCTCTTCCTCGACTTCAAGCACGGGGACACCGTCCGCACCGCCGCCTTCACCCTGGCCACCCCGGCGGCGCACCAGCACTGACCGGGGCTCACGGGCGGGGCTCATGACCGGGGCTCACGGGCTCATGGGCGGGGCCTCACCTGCCGATGCCGATCCCATGTCCCATCACCTCAGCGGACCCAACCTCCGCTCACCCCTCGGCGACGCCCGCCTCGACATGACCGACCTGTTCGCCTTCTCCGCCCCCGGCGACCGGACCGTCCTCATCCTCGACGTCAACCCGATCGCCCCCACCGGCGGCCAGGCCTTCCACCCCGACGCGGTCTACCGCGTCAACATCGACACCGACGGCGACCACCGGGCCGACATCGCGTACAGCTTCGTCTTCTCGGCACCGGTGGACGGCCGTCAGACCGCCACCGTCCACCGCGCCACCGGGGAGCAGGCCCGCTCCCACGAGGCCTCCGGCGAGCCGATCCTCATCGACGCGCCCGTCCAACTCGGCTCCGAGGCACCGGCGGTGGAGTCAGGGCCGTACACCTTCTACGCGGGCCTGCGCAGCGACCCGTTCTTCGCCGACCTGGACGGCATCGTCGCCAAGTTCCAGTGGACGGGGGTGGACTGGGGCGCCGACAAGAACGTCCTCGGCATCGTCCTGGAGGTGCCGGACTCCGAACTCGGCCCGCAGCCGGAGATCGGCGTCTGGGGCCGGGTCAGCCTCCGGCAGGACGGCCGGCTCACCTCCGTCGACCGGGGCGCCCACCCCTCCCTCACCGCCTACTTCAACGCCGAGGAGGCCAAGGACGCCTACAACGCCGGCGAACCCGCCGACGACTGGGCCGCCTACCGCGAACCCTGGACGGCCGTCCTCCAGCACTTCGGCGGCTACGACCGGCCCTCCGCCGAACAGGCCCTGCACACCGTCCTCCCCGACATCCTCCGCTACGACCGTTCCAAGCCCCCCGCCTACCCCAACGGCCGCACCCTCACCGACGACGTGACCTCCGCCCGCCTCACCATGCTCACCAACGGCCAGGTCCCCACCGACCACATCACCCCCCACACCGACCTCCTCCCCCACTTCCCCTACCTGGGCGCTCCCCACCCGAACTGACCACCCTTGCAGGGCAAACGGTTGTCGGGCAGTGGAACAACGTTGCGCGAGAAGTCGGCCGAGCCGACTTCTCGCGCACCCACGCCCGCCTCAATCGGCCGGGTCGAGGTCCCGGGTGAGGGCGGTGTGGAGCTCCGGGTCGGCGTAGATGTCGGCGCTGTGCTTCCACTGGGTGAGCAGCAGGTCGATCGACTCCGGTGCGGCCTGTGCGGCCGCGAGTTCGGTGAGCAGGGTGGCCATGTCCTCCTCCGGCAGGGAGGCGGTCCACGGCAGTGCCTGCCGGAGGGCGGCGGTCTTGCCGTTGCGCGCCAGTTCCACCAGTTCCATCGGGTCGATGCCCTTCTATCGTGAATCCGTATCGTTCCTAGAATGGCGTCATGAAGGACATCGAAGCAATCGCCGCCCTGAACGACCCCGTGCGCCGTCGCCTCTACGACTACGTCGCGGCGCAGGGGCGCGAGGTGGGGCGCAACGAGGCCGCCGAGGCGGTCGGGGTGGCGCGGACGTTGGCGGCGCACCATCTGGAGCGGCTGGTCGAGGTCGGGTTGCTGGAGAGCGGCAGCCGCAGGCTGAGCGGGCGGACGGGGCCTGGGGCGGGGCGGCCGGCGAAGGTGTACACACGGGTGCGGGCGGAGCGGGGGGTGTCGCTGCCCGCGCGGGACTACCGGACGGCGGCCGAACTCCTCGCCGAGGCCGCCGAGGCGGCCGGGCTGGACGACGGGCTGCGGGCCGCCGCGCGTCGGCGGGGGGAGGCCGAGCGCGGGGCGGCCGCGCCCTGCGGGGGGCTGGACGAGGCCGTGGCGCTGCTGGCCTCGCGCGGGTACGAGCCGCGCGTGGAGGAGGGTGCCGTCCGGATGCGCAACTGCCCGTTCCACTCCGTCGCCGAGCGGTTCCCGCCGCTCGTCTGCGGCATGAACCTCGCCCTCCTGGAGGGCCTGCTCGGCGCGGACGGCGCCGTCCGCGCGCGGATGGACGCCCGGCCCGGGGAGTGCTGCGTGGTGGTCGAGCCTTCTAAAAACAACAACGATTGACATAGAAAGCGAGCCCGTGCTGGGATGACGCCATGACCTCCTCCCACCCTTCCCACCTCGCCCAGCTCAACGTCGCCACGCTCCTCCACCCCCTCGACGACCCCCGCATCGCCCCGTTCGTCGAGTTGCTCGACCCCGTCAACGCCGCCGCCGACACCGCCCCCGGCTTCGTGTGGCGGCTCGCCGAGGAGGGGGAGGACGACGCCACCGGCCTGCGCCCGGCGGGCGAGAACGTCATCGTCAACATGTCGGTGTGGGAGAGCCAGGACGCCCTGTGGGACTTCACCTACCGCAGCGGCCACCTGGAGGCGATGCGCCGGCGCCGCGAGTGGTTCGACCGGCACGTCCGGGCTCACATGGTCCTCTGGTGGGTCCCGGCCGGGCACGTCCCGGGCGTCGACGAGGCCCTGGAGCGCCTGGCCGACCTGCGCGCCAACGGCCCCTCGCCGCGCGCCTTCACCTTCGGCTCCCCCCACAGCGCCGCGGAAGCCACAGAAGCCGCCGGGGCCGCCGGGGCCGCAACCACCCCGTGAGCCACGGGCGTCTAAGCTCATCGACCGTACCCGTCCCATTCGGACGGGAAGTTGATGTCGCGTCACAGGGGGAGCAACCGATGGCCGCACACCTCCGCACCACTGGCGGGGGCGGGATGCACCGCTCCCCCGCCCTCGCGGCGGCGCTGCTGCTGGCCCTCACCCCGCTGCTCGCCGCCTGCGACAGCGGTTCGGCGTCGCCGCCCAAGCCGACGACGGAGATCGTGCTCCCGGGCCTCCAGGAGGCGCACGACGCCGCCTCGCCCTACCCCGTCAGCACGGTGACCCTGGCGGTCGGGCAGAGCCTGGGCGTCAGGGGGGCGCTGCCGAGCGGGAAGGCCTGGATCTGGACGACGACCTCGACGGGCGACGCGGCCGTGGTGCGGCCCGGCCCGGACTTCATCACCGACCGCTGCGCGAAGGACATGATCGGCTGCTCGGACGAGGGCGACCAGGTCTTCGTCGCCGTCGCTCCGGGGACCACCACCCTGAGCTGGCGGTTCATCGACCGGGGGCGGCACTGCTCGGCGACGCAGGGCGCGAGCGCGGACCCGGCCTGCGCCAAGGCGTCCACCAAGAGCGTCGAGGTCACCGTCCGCTGAGCCGGCGGCGGGCGGCCCGGGCACCCGTGGGCCTTGTAGATACCCTAGGGGGGTATGGTATGTTCATCATGAAGCGGCCGCCCGGCCCGACGCACCGCCCCACTGAGCCCCCCGAGGAGCACGCCATGAGCGAGACCACCATCACCGTCGAGTCCACCGCCACCGAGGGCTCCTGCTGCGGCGGCGGCTCCTGCGGCACGGGCGCCGCGAAGGCCGCCACCGAGGGCGCCGAGCGCACCGTCCTCCAGGTGAAGGGCATGACCTGCGGCCACTGCGTCACCGCCGTGACCGCCGAGCTGAAGAAGATCGAGGGCGTCGGCGAGGTCGCCGTGGACCTGGCCACCGGCCGGGTGACCGTCGACAGCGCCGCGCCGCTGGCGGACGCCGAGGTCGCCGCCGCGATCGACGAGGCGGGGTACGACCTGGTCGGCCGCGTCTGAGGCATCCCGGGCATCCGAGGCCATCGGATCCACACCCGGGTCGGGGGGGGGCGCGGGGCCCCCCCCCCCCCCCCCGCCCCCCCCCCCCCCCCAACACACCCCCCCCCCCCCCCGCCCCCCCCCCCCCCCCCCCCCCGCCGCCCCCCGCCCCCC